>DASQQR010000086.1:0-3388 GCA_035643335.1 Anaerolineales bacterium | reverse complement strand
ACCTATCTGCCAGATGGAAACGGTGTAGAGGCGATCCGGGAAATCCTGGGCAGAAAAGCGGACACAATCGTCCTGGTGTTAACAAACTATGATTCTGAGGATTTGTTTATTTCGGCCGTGCGTAACGGCGCCAAAGGTTATCTTGATAAAAGGATACCGATGGCTAATTTGGTGCGAGCAATCGAGGCTATCGAGCGGGGGGAAGCGACTGTGTCTCGAATCCAGGCCAGCCGCCTGGTAGCGGAAATCCAAAAACTGGCAAGCGGCCCAAAAGTTGAGCCATCTGATTTTGATGTTCTAACCCCGCGTGAGATGGAGGTCGTGCGACTGTTAGCTGCAAACGCAACCAACAAGGAGATCGCAGATTGCCTAACCATCTCAGAGAACACTGCAAAGGCTCACGTACACAACATTCTCGATAAGCTCAACGTTAACAGTCGCTATCAAGCCGCCAGGTTGGCGCGCGAGCGAGGAATGTCGCCCCCGAAAAATTAGGGACCCCATTTCATCCGGCGGGCAAATGGCGCCAACAACACGTCGACGGAGGCGGCCTGCCCGGTGTGCCTGGCGGTAACCGTCTTGCAGAGGAGGGGTTCCAGGCTTGCCCCCGAAAGCGCTTAGGAGCAGGTACCGATATTGAAAGCATTCAACCCTGAACGGATCGCCTACTATGAGGCCAATGGGTGGCGGGCTTACTACGACCGCAAGTGGCTGAGGCTTCTAAGACTGATCGTGGCGTTGGCGCAGGAGGAGTTCCGGATACCCTTTCCTAATTCGCTGCTGGCAGCCTATTACGTCACGCGAGCCGATTGGCGAAGCAGCCTCTTAGCAGGGAGGAGATTGCTTTTACGGCTTGATTTACAGCCGAAGTTCCAATTGCCTGCACGATTAGGTGGTCTTTCGCGCGCATGATCCCCGCAATGGCACCGGCGACCTTGGAGGTCGCGGCCAGAGCCCCAATGGTCCGGAAGGCACCACTGCGATCGCCATTGAGACTGAGGGCGCCAACACGGGCGCCATTTATGCTCCTGAGGGTGAGGCAGAGCCGAATGCACCGAATATCGGCTTCATCGACTCACCTACGGCGGCCTGCTACCAACCGGACGCGAGCGAAGACGTCTGCTACATCAACTGGTACTACATGTCGGTCAGCCAGGCACTTACTCCGTTTACTTGCCGGCGACGATAAGGAATTTCGGAACCGCCAGCAGCTTTCGCTAGGATTGAAGAGCGAAAGGATTCAAATCTGCGCGAGCAACTTCAGGAAGGCATCTACGACCCGCGGGTCAAAGTGCGCGCCAGCCTGTTCCTTGATGTGAGCCAGCGCCTTGGATTCTGGCCAGGCTGGCCGGTAAGGCCGTTCCGAAAGCAGGGCATCCCATACGTCCACTATGGCGAAAATGCGCGCCGGCAGGGGGATTTGTTCACCTTTCAACCCGCGGGGATAACCGGAACCGTCCCATCTTTCGTGATGGCAGTAAGGGATCTCCAAAGCCGGGCGCAGGAAGGTGATGGGAGCCAGGAGGTTGTAGGCGTGAACCGGGTGCTGGTGCATAATTTCCCACTCTTCCTCAGTGAGCGGACCCTGTTTGCGCAGGATCTCGTCAGGGATGCCCATCTTGCCGATGTCATGCAGCAAGGCGCCGCGCTGCACGTGCACCAGCTCAGCCTCGCCCAACCCCATGGCGCTCGCTAACCGGAGAGACATTTCCGTGACCCGCCGGCTGTGGCCCTCCGTCTCCACATCCCGCATCTCCAGCGCTCGTGCCCAACCTTCGATTGTGGCGTCATAGGCGATGACTAACTCGTGATGGGTGCGATCTTGTGCCTCAAACAATTCGGCACTGTCGATGGCGATGGCCGCCTGGCCAGCCAGAGTCTCCAAAAATTCGAGCCATTCGGGACTGTAGGAGAGTTCCGAGCGGTGAAATACTTCCAGGACACCCTTAACCTGGCCCTTGGCCAGCAGTGGCACTCCGCAGTAAGAGACGAAGCCCTCCCCGGCCAGAAATTGCGCCCGCGCCATGGATCCCGAATCATTGGTTAGATTTGAGCGTACGATCTGCCGCTCCAATGCAGCCTGCCCGGCGTGACCATCGCCCAGACGCATTTGAGCCCGGCTCATTACCCCCGTTCGAAAGCCACATCCCGCCCTATAGGTCAGAACCTGTGTCTGCGGGTTGAGCAGCAACACGTCAGCAGCATGCACATTGAGCAGCGAAAGAACTTGTTCGAGCAGAACGTTAAGCGTCACACGTAAATCCAGACTAGAGGAGATCGCCAGGTCAATACTGCGCAGGGCGTCCAGCCGCTGCATACGCCCCTCGGTCTGCTCGTACAGAGTGGCCCGGTGAATACCGTTGGCGGAAATATCGGCGATGGCCGCCATAATGCGGATCTCATCTGGGCTGATCTCATTCGACCTGACGATCCACAAAACGCCGATGGTTCGCTCACGTGCGATCAGTGGAACCGCAGCCACGGCGTACATACCCCGGACAATAGCCCTTCTGGATATGCCCGCCTCATTGCGCACGTCCGCACAACAGAATGGTTCCCGGGTGGCCATCACCCGGCCACTTAACCCATCGTTGGCGGGCAGGCGCATGCCAGTAATGCTCGCCCACACACCCACCCCGAGCTCAACTACAGTCTCCCCGCTCAGCGGATCAATCATCGCCATCGCAGCTCCTCCGGCATGCAGCAAATCCATGGCCTGCTCCAGGATCACCGGAAGCATTTCGTCACGTCTTGAAGCCGTCCGCAGAGCGGTCGCCACCATGATAATGGCTTCGCGTTCGCTTTCCCGCCGCTTGCGCTGGCTGATGTCCCGGGCTATGAGAAACGATTCAACCGCCCGGCCATCCTGACGATTGATAAATCCCCGAACCTCCAGACTGATGTGGCGCCCATCTTTGCTGAGGGCTTCGACCTCGACCTGCTTGAAGGCCTCGCCAGCTTTGACGCGCTCAATTTGTGTTGCCAGAGGTCCCCGGGTCTCGGGAACGATGAACTGCAACGCGGATTGGCCTAACAGCTCATTTTCGCTGCGGCCAAGAGCGTCGCACACCGCCCTGTTCACCAAGGTAAAACAGCCCGAGTCATCCAGAGCGAAAATCAAATCCTTGGCGCCCTGGATGTACGTGCGCCAGCGGGCTTCGCTACGGCGCAACGCTTCCTGGGCCAGGCGCTGCTCGTCGCGCAGCCGTTTGGCTTCGATGGCCTGGGCAACGGATCCTCCGAGGCGCGCCATGCGGTCCTTCAGCAGGTAATCTGCTGCGCCCCGCCGCACGCAGGCCACGGCTTCGTCTTCGCCGATCGTGCCCGAGACGATGATAAAGGGCAGGTCATAGCCTTTTTCCTGCAATAATTCCAGGGCGCGCAAGCC
>DASQQR010000085.1:0-2974 GCA_035643335.1 Anaerolineales bacterium | reverse complement strand
CCATCAAAACGAAATTCACGACCTGCGCCTGATCGCCCGCAGCCTGCTGTACACCATGGGGGTGATGATCTGGATATTGCTGCAGCCCAACCTGTCGACCTCGATTGTGATCCTCGCCATCTGGTTTGCCCTGCTGTGGGCGAGTGGATTGCGCTTGAAACATTTGCTGGTGTTCGCCGGGGCAGGTATCCTCCTTCCCGCCCTCAGTTACCCATTTTTGGTGGATTACCAAAAACAACGCATTCTCAATTTCCTCTTTCCGGACCCTAACGCCCGTCACGGGGAAATCTATAACATCCAGCAGGCGCTCATCAGCATCGGTTCGGGAGGCTGGTTTGGCAAAGGCTATGACCACGGGACTCAGGTGCAGCTGCGCTTTCTCAAAGTGCGCCATTCAGACTTCATCTTCTCAGCCATGGCCGAGGAGTTTGGCTTTGTGGGCACGGTGATCGTGATATTGCTGCTGCTGTTCGTGATCTACCGCATCCTGCGGGCGGCGCGCCTGTCCCGGGATACCTTTGGAGCGCTGATTTGCTACGGTGTGGCCACATTAGTAGCCTTCCAGGCCATGGTCAATATCGGGGTGAACCTCAAACTGCTGCCGGCTACGGGCCTGCCCTTGCCCTTCATCAGTTATGGAGGTAGCTCATTGCTCTCATTGTTACTGGGCATTGGGCTGGTCGAGAGCGTGATCCTGCGGCATAAGTCGCTGGAATTCTAGCGTTAAAGAGAGCGTTCGGTAACTAGCCCGGTGAAGCCCGCCCGGCACCCGCCCGGCGCTGAAAGCACCGGGCTAAACTTACGAAGCCCTGCGGGCTATGCTTTCAGGCCGTCAGGCCTTTGTATCTCAGCCTGGAGGTTTAGCTCCAGGCGTTCAGCCAGTTTCCGAACGCTCTCTTAAAAAGTAGATAAGTAGACAAAGTATACAAGTAGACAAGGGAGTTGTTCGAAGAATCTACCCCTGGCATACTTGTTTTCCCTGTTTCCCTCTACTGCCTTATAATTAGGTACACAAAAGCAAATTCACACACGAGGTAATGAATGGCCAATGATTCAACTGCCGCCGCGCGGGTGCGCTTCGCGCCATCGCCGACCGGGCCTACGCACTTAGGCAGCGGACGCACGGCACTGTACGATTATTTGCTCGCCCGGCAAACCGGCGGGCAGTTCATCCTGCGCATCGAGGACACGGACCGCAAGCGCTATAAACCCGAGTCCGAAAACGAACTGATGGAGAGTTTGCGCTGGTTGGGCCTCGAATGGGATGAGGGGCCCGACGTGGGCGGGCCGCACGCTCCTTACCGCCAGTCGAAACGCAAGGACATTTACCTGGGATATGCGCAGGAGCTGATCAACGAGGGCCACGCTTACTATTGTTTCTGTTCACCGGAGAGGCTGGCGCGCCTGCGCCAGGAACAGCAGCGCCGCAAGGAGCCGCCGCGTTATGACGGGCTGTGCCGCCGGATCGATCCCCAGGAGGCCGCGGCGCGGGTCGCCGCCGGTGAGTCTCACGTGATCCGCTTCAAAATGCCCCAGGAGGGGGGCATCACCGTCCACGACCGCCTGCGCGGCGATATCAGCGTGGAGAACCGCAACCTGGACGACTATATCATCGTCAAATCCGATGGCCTGGCGTTGTACCACCTGGCGGCGATCGTCGACGATCATTTGATGGAGATCAGCCACGTGATCCGCGGCTCGGAATGGCTGCCGACTTTCCCTTTACACGCCCACATCATCCGCTCCTTTGGCTGGCAGGAACCCGAATGGGTGCACCTGTCCGTGTTCCTCAAGCCCAGTGGCAAGGGCAAGATGAGCAAGCGGGATAGCGCCGATCTGATGAAGGACGGCTTCTCGATCTACATCGCCGACCTGCGCGAGATGGGTTATTTGCCGGAAGCGGTGGTGAATTGGACCGCGCTGATGGGTTGGAGCTACGACGACCACACCGAGTTCTTCAGCATGGCGGATCTGATCGAAAAATTCAGTTTGGACCGCCTGAACCCCTCTCCGGCGGCGATCAACTTCTCCAAGCTGGATCACTTCAACGGGCTGCACATCCACAACCTGGAGATCCCCGACCTCACCCGGCGGCTACAGCCCTTCTTCGAGGCGGCCGGCTACCAGGTGGAGGAGAGCCAGCTGGCGCGCATCACGCCCATCATCCAGGAGCGCATCGCCACCCTGGAGGAGGCCGTGGAGATCGCGGGCTTCTTCTTCGAAGAGCAGGTACACCCCAACCCCGAGGAGCTGACCGGCAAGAAGATGGAGGCGGCGGCATCGGCGCAAGCCGCCCGCCTGGCCTACGAACGATTGGCCGCTCTGCCCGAGATCACCGCGGAGACCGCCGAGCAACCCCTGAGGGACCTGGCGGATGAGTTGGGGCTCAAAGCCGGGCAGTTGTTCGGCATCCTGCGCATGGCTGTGACCGGGCAGAGAGTGAGCCCCCCGCTGTTCGAGAGCATGGCCATCGTGGGCAAGGAGAAGGTCCTGGAACGCATTCAGAATGCGATCGAGATGTTGGAAGAGATGGCGTAGGGGAAGAGTGGAAGAGTGGAAGGCTGGAAGAATGGAAGGTTGGAAGAGCGGAAGGATGGAAGATCGGAAGATTGGAAGAGCGGAAGGCTGGGAGGATCCCGTAAATATAGAATTCCGGGCCCGGCGCTGAAAATTTGACGGAGGGCCTAAGAGGTGGTAAAATACCGTGCCTGGGGCACCTGGTGCCCAAGCACTGGGGGCTCGTCTAATGGTAGGACAGCGGACTCTGGATCCGTAAGTGGAGGTTCGAATCCTTCGCCCCCAGCCTGTAGCAGCCAACCAATTTGTCCTATGTTCCGTCCGGTAATCAGGCCGTCTCAGGAGCACACTATGGCTCTCCCGTTTCGAAACGGGAGAGCCATTTTTCCTATCATACTCTGCGCCGGCATCCCAAGACTCTGCCAGGCGCCGTTCCCCCTAGCGGTTTCCGAATTCC
>DASQQR010000084.1:0-6392 GCA_035643335.1 Anaerolineales bacterium | reverse complement strand
ACCAATCCATTATCGGGACCATTATCGCCACCGGCAGCGCCCCGGACTTCATCGCCGCCCTGGCAGAACTCATCCAGCGCCTGGCCGTTGCCCGCCTGCACGTCATTGGCGATATCTACGACCGCGGCCCTGCCGCGGATCACATTATGGACATGTTGATGGATCACCACAGTGTGGATATCCAGTGGGGCAATCACGATATTCTGTGGATGGGAGCTGCCGCCGGTAGCCAGGCCTGCCTCGCCAACGTCGTCCGGGTCTGCCTGCGCTATGCCAACCTGCAGATCCTGGAGCACGGCTACGCCATCAGCCTGTTGCCCCTGGCCTCGTTCGCCATGGACACCTACGCCGGCGACCCCTGTGAGCAGTTCACGCCCAGGCCGTCCGGCGATGAGGATTTTACGGATGAAGAGCTACTTCTGATGGCTCAAATGCACAAGGCAGTTACCATCATCCAGCTCAAGCTCGAAGGGCAGCTCATCCAGCGACAACCTCACTTCCAGATGGAAGACCGTTTGCTTCTGGACAAGATCAATCATGCCAACGGGACCATTCAGATCGGTGATCGAATCTACCCGCTCTTGGATACCCATTTCCCTACCCTCGATCCAGCCAGGCCGTATGAGTTGACCGCCCGCGAGAAGAGCGTGGTCGAGAAGCTGGCCCTTTCTTTCACTAACAGCCGGCGCCTGCAGCAGCACGTCCGTTTTCTGTTTTCAAAAGGCAGCATCTACCTGGTTTACAATGGCAACCTGCTCTACCACGGTTGTATCCCCATAAGCCATGACGGGACCTTCCAATCTTTTGAGGTCGACGTAAAAGCCGTCTCGGCCAGGGCCTCTATGGACAGATCCGACCGGCTGGCCCGGCAGGGTTATTTTTCCACCCCTGGTGGCCCGCAAAAGCAAAACGGCATGGACCTGATGTGGTATTTGTGGAGTGGAGCCCAGTCGCCCCTGTTTGGCAAACAAAAAATAGCCACCTTCGAGCGTTACTTTATCGCTGATCCGGTGACGCACCGGGAACCGCGTAACCCTTACTACGATCTGCGCGACCGGGAAGACATCGCCCGTATGATCCTGGAAGATTTCGGCCTGGATCCTGATGGCGGCCATATTATCAACGGCCATGTTCCGGTCAAGGTCCGAAAGGGAGAAAGCCCCGTAAAAGCCGGCGGCAAGTTGATCGTGATCGACGGGGGTTTCTCGAAAGCCTACCAGGCCCAGACTGGCATTGCCGGATATACGCTGGTGTCCAACTCCTACGGCCTCCTGCTGGCCGCTCACCAACCCTTTGAGTCGGCCCAAAAAGCCATCGAAGAAGAAGTGGACATCGACTCCAGCACGCAGATCCTCGAACGCGACACCGTCCGCATCCGCGTCAGGGATACGGACCTGGGCCGCCAGATCCAGGAGCGCATTCAGGAGTTGTCCGCCCTGCTCAACGCCTATCGCACCGGCCTGATCAAGGAAAGCTAACATCTTCCCGGCATCATTGCCTGATTACGACGTTCTATGTCGTATTCCAACCCTCGACGCTCTCCGTCGTGCCGCAAAGCCTATCCCATGCCCGCCGCCCCTATGGCCAACCCCGCCGCATAGGGATGCGGCCACTTAATCTTCCCGGTTGCTCAAGCAACTCTTGTTGCCAGCAACCGGGAAGATTAGCTGTTCCTGTAGACAGGGCATCCCTATGCCCGGTCCAGTCTTCCATTCTTCCAACCTTCCAATCCGGCTATAATGTAATCCGAAAGGAGGCAACCTATGAACTCAAACTCGCGCGTCGCCATGATCACCGGCGCCAACGGCGCCATCGGCAAGGCCGTCGCCCAGGGTATCGCCGAAACAGGGGATTTCGAGGTCATCCTGGCCTGCCGGGATGAAGCGCGCGCCCAACGGGCCGTCCGGGACGTCACTCGCGCCACAGGCAACCAGCACGTTCGGTACGAACTGGTCGACGTCTCCAGGCAGGCCTCCATCCAGTCCCTGGCGGATCGCTGGCAGGGACCGCTGCACGTGCTGGTCAACAACGCTGGCGCCACTCCGCGCGGGCGGGAGGAAACCCCCGAAGGCATTGAAGTGCAGTTCGCCACCAACGTGCTGGGCTATTTCTGGATGATCCAGGCCTTCACCGGACACTTGCGGCGCTCTGCCCCCGCTCGTGTGATCAACGTGGCCAGCTATTGGACCGGCGATCTAGACCTGGACGATCTGGAATTCGAGGCCCGCCGCTACGACAACGGCCGGGCCTATCGCCAATCCAAGCAAGCGAACCGCATGCTGACTGTGGCTTTTGCGCAGCGGTTAGAGCCATACAAGATAGCCGTTAACGCCTGCCATCCTGGTGACGTCAATTCGAAACTGAGCAATGATCTGGGCTTCGGCGGCTCCGACAGCCCAGAGGCAGCCGCCCGCACCCCCGTGTGGCTGGCCACCGATCCCGCTGGCCAGGAGTACACTGGCAAGTATTTCGATAACCTGCGTCCCGTCCGCGATCGCTTCGCCGAGGATCAAGCTGCCATCGAACGCCTCTTTCAGGCCTGCCTGGAATACCAGTGATGAGAGTGTTCGCGAACTCTCTGGCGGAATCTGCTCAAGGTTTCAGAAGACCCACATCGGCAAATCCGGCCCGCCGGACCATGAGGGCCATTGCCCAGGCCCACCGCGACTACATAAAGACCTCCCCTGACGTGTACCTGGCCAGCCTGCGCGCCTCCGGCGCCCGGGTAAGCCATCTCCTTCGTCACGACCCTATGGACGCCAGGCTGGCTCTCGTCCCTGGGCCAGGACCGTGCTGGTGCCGTCCTCAACCTTGACTTGCACCACTCGCGGGTTCTCGTAAGGGCCGCTCGAAAGCGCCAGGTGGCTGCCATCCGGAGACCAGGAGAACTCGTACGCCTGCTCAAAAACGCCTAGCTTGCGCGGCTCACCGCCCAGGACATTTATCAAGAACAAAGTCACCGGCTCGGTTTCGGGGCCACCTAAGCGGGCCAGATAGGCCAGCTGGTCTCCTTGTGGAGAGAACCACGGGCGAAAGGCATAGCCCGGCTGGTAGTCCGGTGACAGCGGTCGCTCTTCGTCGCCACGGCGATCGCGCAACCAGATACGCTCCCCCCCGGTGGCAGTGTAAGTAAGCCCGTCGAACGCGATGGTCGCTCTGCTGGGCGACCAATCGTACTGTCCGATGGCCTCCTCCCAGGATTGGTACTCCTGTCTCTCGAAATCGTAGTAGGCAAAATAACCCCGCCCTTCCATGCCAACGACCTCGTCGAAGGACAGGAAGCCACCATCCGGAGACCACTGCGGGTTGACCAGGGCGAGGCCCCGCTGCGGCGCCACCAGCTGGATTGTATCGCCCGTATCTGCTTCAACCGCCCACAAGCCGGTGGCCAGTTGCGGCTGTGGGGACCGGTTCAGGAAATATTCCGTCGGGATTGGCAGGGCATAACTGATCAAATGGGTATGCGGCTTCCAGGCGAAACCCGGGATATTCTCCGCCTGGTACAGCATGCGGCTCTCACTGCTTTCGGGGGCGTAGACCCACAGCTCAAACACATACTGGTAGCCTGAAGCGATCGCCGTTCCCACCTCACGGCGGTAGGCCAACAGGCCCCCGTCCGAGGACCACTGTGCGCAGCAATACGAAATCTGCTTTTCCGGCGCGGCTTGTCCGGGCTGGAACCGGGCCGCATCTCGCGTGATCTGCTGGTCTTCTCCGCTGACCGTATCAAGCATCCAGATATTGCCGTCCGTGCTCGTGTAAGCGATCCACGCCTGGATCTCCTCTGGCCCCGCCGTTTCACTGGGCTGTCCCGGTTGCTCTGTTTGCGTGAGCGGCTGGCTGGCGGCCGGGACCTCTGTGGCGACGGGTGCACCGGTAGACGCTGTCTCCCCGTTTTCTGCTGTAAGGGCGAGTACCTGGGTTGCCGTCTCCCCAGGCTGGGACGTTGCGCGAGTGGCTGGACGGCAGCCGGCCACGGCTAGCGTGACCAGCAGCAGGAAAATCATGAAACGCTGCATCGACTAATCTCCTTCTGGGCTGTAGGCAATGACATATCAGGGGTTAAGATTGTTTCGCTAATTAATAGCAGGAGGCCAGTGAATTTTGAGAAACTCGAGATTTGGACACGGAGGACACGGATTTTCAGGGGTTTGGACAAATATGTGCAATACATCCGTGTTGATCCATCAAATCCGTGTCCCCATTTTCGATAAAAACAGATTTGCCAGAGTCCAGCAAAGTAGGAAAAAAAGCCCCCATATGGGGGATCTGCACTGAGAAAAACCACCCGGAGATGGCGTATAGGGCGGGTGGGAGTCGAACCCACAAGGCCTCACGGCCGGCGGATTTTAAGTCCGCTGCGTCTGCCAATTCCGCCACCGCCCCTGGCAATGATCCGCTGTTTCTTGCCGCCGCCAATTATACTATAGGTAGAATCGATTCATGTTTGGCACATATTCTCGGAGAACAATCCAATGAGACGTTTCGTGAAGTTCATCCCATGGATCTTGCCGTTCTTGGGAATCGTATTGGGGTATGGCTACGCCTATGTATCCTTTCATGGTATCTTCTCAATAATTGGGGGGGTGGGTGTTTGTTGGAGCGGGCGGAGCCCGCTCCAACAAACACCCACCCCTTCCTATTGAGAAGTTACCTTTCATGCTCTATTAGAAACCTGGCAATTCGTCGGCAAACCCGATGAGAATATCGTGCGCATCATCGGAATCAGGGACGGTCGCAAATTGCTGGTTGCCGCAGAAACGGGCAAGTTCTGCTCTTTTTGGCATTCATCGGAACTTTGCGGCTGGACGGATGGCCTCGCATCAGCCCGGTCGAGCCCCTGTTCATCTCCGGTGACCTTGTCCCAATATCACTTTGTGCACTTCATAGCTCTGCCGTCGCCTGTTCAGCATTCTCTGGACGGCCATCTTGGGAGTTTATGAGAAAACGATGAGAATGCCCGCCCTTCTGTCATTTTGCCCCCTTCTCGTTCGACGATAAGATAGAATGGAATACGTAAGCCGTATAAGGAGGTTTCTATGAGCCCAAAGAAAGACACGCAGAAATCCGCCAAGAGCAACACCGCGACCAACAAGAAGCCCAAGGGATTCACGGCGGAGGAAAAAGCCGCGATGAAGGAGCGCGCCAGGGAGCTGAAGGCGGAAGCGAAGAAGGCGGAGGGGGAAAACGATGTGCTCGAGAAGATCGCCGAGATGCCGGAACCGGATCGCGCCATGGCCGAGCGGCTGCATCAGATCATCAAAGCCAGCGCACCAGCCCTCTCGCCGAAAACCTGGTATGGGATGCCCGCGTATGCCAAGGATGGCAAGATCGTCTGCTTCTTCCAAAGCGCGGAGAAGTTCAAAGCAAGGTACGCGACGTTCGGCTTTAACGACACGGCGAACCTGGACGAAGGCGCCATGTGGCCGGTCGCCTTCGCGCTGAAGGAGTTGACCGCCGCCGAAGAGGAAAGGATCGTAGCGCTTGTGAAGAAAGCGGTGAGTTGAGTATGAAAGCAAGTACCAATCCTTCCCCGAAAGGGAAGTCCCCATCTCAACAGATAGATGCCATAATCAAGGAGCCGGGTGACTGGCGGGGGGAGAAATTATCACAGCTGCGCGCTTTGATCAAGAAAGCCGACCCTGCCGTGGTCGAAGAGGTGAAGTGGAAAAAGCCCTCCAACCCAATGGGAGTCCCTGTCTGGTCTCATGACGGAATCATATGCATAGGAGATATGCTCAAGAACGCCGTGAGGCTGACATTCCCAAAAGGTGCTCAGATAAAGGATTCGAAGAAGCTCTTCAACGCGCGTCTCGATAGCAAGACAGTTCGTGCCATCGACTTCCACGAAGGCGACACTGTAGATGAGGCAACGCTAAAGGCACTCATTCTCGATGCCGTGAGGTTGAACACACCAAAAGAGCGCGAGCGATAAATTTGACCTGTCATTTTGGCTCCTTCTCATTCGACGTATTTATTGAAAGGCGAAAAACAGGCGAAAATCTATACGAGAGAAAGGAGTAAATTATGCAAATCGTCAACAAACTCTATATGGTCTCTGTGGTAGTCAGTGACATGAATAAGGCAAAGGAGTTTTATGCCAAGAAGCTAGGCTTGAATGTCAGAGCGGACTACCGCCAAAATGATGATAACTGGTGGGTAACACTCGACCTTCCCCACGGCGAGGCCTCTCTTACTCTTGCCAGGTCGAGTACAACGTCCAATGAACCTCCGGATCCCGGTACCATAGGGTTTTATTTTTCGACTTCCGACATTACAGCCGCACAGAAGGAGCTCAATGAAAAAGGTGTCAAAACAGGCGAGATCAGGGACGACTTGTACGGGCCAGGCTCAGGCGTAAAGTTTATCCAGTTCCAAGACCCGGATGGTAA
>DASQQR010000083.1:0-4473 GCA_035643335.1 Anaerolineales bacterium | reverse complement strand
CACTTGAGCCTTTCCAGAATTAATTTCAATAACGAAAAGTCGCTCATTTTAATAGCGAAAAATCTATCACCTTGCACCTAAAATTAAAAGCGGGACTGAATTGGCCCGCAATAGTGGCCGAAAACCACGCTCCAGCCGTGTTAGAATGACGTGCGGGAGCTTTGCCTCGCCCGCACGCCCTCTTAAGCAGCGTGCGCCTGGTTGCACTCGGCTTTGCCGTGGCGGGCGTAAGGAGACGGAATTGTGGTTAAGATAAAAGATGGCCAGCCCACTCGCACTCGACCTTCGCGTATCTGAAAATCCAACCAGCCCCATCAAGCGGCTAAAAACGATATTCACAGTGTTCTAAAAATGCATTTACTCCGGGGATGCATCGCAGCCGAGATCAGCGTAATCATTAAAATCAGTGCCTCAGTGGTTCAATCCTCAGCCGTTCAATCCCCCACCCCACCGGCCCCAGCATCCCACCTCCAACCACCATGAACCATACCCAACCCTCCGTCAAAAAAGAATACCCCCTCTCACAGACCACCTCGCGCATCATCGCCGCCGCCCAACAGGTCCACCGCGACCTCGGACCCGGATATGAAGAAGTCTTCTACCAACGCGCCCTGGCCCTGGAATTCCCTGCACGGGCACTGGACTTCACCCGGGAAGTCTGGATCGACGTGCATTACCGCGACAGGAAAATCGGCCGCAAACGCATCGACTTTATCGTCGAAGACATCATGCTGGAGATCAAAGCCAAATCCCAAATTGAAGCCGTCGACGTCATCCAAACCCTCTCCTACCTAAAAGCCTCGGGATACCAGGTCGGCCTGTTACTCAACTTCGGCGCCGAATCCCTCGAGATCAAACGCCTCATCAACACCCCCAAATCACCCCAACCCGCCCGCCGTTGATTCAGCGTAATCCCTATAATCCGCGCCTCAACGGTTCAATCTCCGCGGTTCAATCCCCCCGACCGAACCATTACACCTCGATCTATGGCCCCTCAGCGAAATCATTAAAATCAGTGCCTCAGTGGTTCAATTCACGGTTCAATCGCCGGCCCTCTAACCGGGGTCGCCTGAACTTCTGGCCCCTCAGCGAAATCATTAAAATCCGCGCCTCAGCGGTTCAATCCTCAGTGGTTCCGAGTCCTCCGCATTATGGAGTCGGGGACGCGGTCGCTGCCGCGCTTGCCGTAGCGGTCGTGGTCGGAGTGACTGTGGCCGGTCTGGCGACCGTGATCTCGAGAAAGACCGGCTGCTTAAAGTTGCTTCTGAGTTCGTTGGACATGACCCAGTCGCTGCGATAATCTCCCAGCGTGGTGGGTGCCTTCATCGAGACAGAGATGTCGACCGTCTCGTCGGGTGCCACCTCTTGACCCACAAGGATCTCCTGAGGGGCGCCAAAGGCGTTGCCGCTGTAGAAGCGGAACACGTAAGCAGGCGTCCAGGTAGAGGTACCCACATTTTTCAAACGCCAGGTGACTGTGAAAGCCTCTCCCGGCGCAAAAACGGTTCCATCCGCTACGGATTGGGAAACCCATTCCGCCAGGTCATCGGTTGGCACCCCTGGCGTCTCGCTGCCTGATGTTGCCTGCAGGCCAGTTGAAGTAGTGGTCGGTTGAGCCGGCGTGGAGCCAGGCGCCAGGCTTGCGGTAAGACTCGCAATTGGCGTGACGGTGGGACTCGGAATTGGCGTGGCCGAGGGCGTCAGTGCCAGAGCCTGGGTTACCTGCGCCAGCACTGTAGAGGCGACCTCGGTCCGAAAAGCATTCAAGTCGATGGCGGGTGTGCTGGTCGCCGTCGGGGCATTACAGGCCGGCAAGAGCAGCAGACCCAACCATAAGCCAATCATAGCGATTGTTTTCTTTGTGCGCGCCATTTGACCATTCCTTTGCCAACGCTGGCTTAAAGCGATATGCTGGAGGATATTCTAGAACTGATTCTCCATTGGTTGGCTGGGATTGTCAATAGGAATCTCACCTCCCCCAATTATTGAGATGATACCAAAAATGCTATAATTATGGTCAAATATAGCCTATTGTGAATACGATATTCGCATGCTTTCCATTTAGCAACCAAACTTGATCGGGAAATCGCAATTAGGTATTCAATTGGTTGTTCTAATTTAGCCGCTATGTCTTTGCATCCGACAGGTACGGTTACTTTCCTCTTCACCGATATTGAGGGCAGTACAAAGCTGGCCCGAAAATTTCCGCATGCGTGGCCCATGATCCAGGCACAGCTTAACGACATTCTGCAGGCTGCAATTACCACGCATCAGGGTTATGTTTTCCGCGCGATTGGCGATGAGTTAGGCGTCGCGTTCGAGACGGCCCTCGACGCTTTGGAGGCTGCCCTTGCCGCACAACGCGCCTTATTTGCGGAAGATTGGGGAGAGAAAGGACCCATCCGCGTGCGCATGGGTCTGCATACAGGGCCAGCTACGCCGCGCGCTGGTGGATACGAGGGCTACGTGACACTTGCCCATACGAAACGCTTGATGTCCGTAGCATATGGGGGCCAGATTCTGCTTTCAGAATCTGCTGAAGCCCTGCTGCGCGATTCGCTGCCTGAGGATATCACTTTGAGAGATCTGGGCGAGCATCGTCTAAAGGACTTTGAGCGTGGCGAGCACATCTTTCAAGTGGTTGCAAAGGATTTGACGGCCGAATTTCCACCACTAAAGCCGCTAAATAGGCCCCCCAATAACCTGCCGGTTCAACTGACCAGTTTCATTGGACGCTCAAAGGAGAGAGACGATGTTAAGCAGATGCTTTCTAAGCAGCGCCTCTTGACTCTGACTGGTCCGAGTGGCAGCGGAAAGACGCGCTTGGCGTTGCAGGTTGCCGCTGACTTGACCGGACAATTTGAGCATGGCGTGTTTTTTGTCGCCTTGGCGCCTATTACCGAACCAGGTTTCGTCGCTTCGACCATCGCACAATCGTTAGGCATCATTGAGTCATCAGGCCGGTCCATCATGGATAGTCTCAAGGACTATCTGCAAAATAAATCTTTGCTGCTATTGCTTGACAACTTTGAGCAGGTGATCTCCGCAGCACCCCTCGTCACTGAATTATTAGTGGCCTGCAGTGAATTAAAGATTTTAATTACCAGCCGCGAAGGCCTGCGCATTAGCGGCGAGATCGAGTATCCGGTTGCCCCGTTGGCGCTGCCGGATCTTAAGCAGCTACCCCCACTGGAATCGTTCTCGCAATATGCTGCAGTTGAATTATTTATCCAGCGAGCGAAGGCGGTTAAGCCGGACTTTAGGATCACGAACGATACGGCTCCTGCAGTTGCCGAAATTTGTTATCGCTTGGATGGATTGCCACTGGCAATCGAGTTGGCGGCGGCGCGCATCAAGTTATTGCCCCCGCGCGCCATGCTCACCCGCATGGAACACCGTCTGGAATTTTTAACCGGTGGAGGGCGCGATTTGCCATCCCGCCAGCAGACGCTACGAAATGCTATCGCCTGGAGTTATGATCTGCTGGATGAAAATGAAAAAATATTGTTCCGGCGGCTATCTGTCTTCGTCGGCGGTTGTACTCTGGATGCAGCTGAGGCGGTAACTGGAGATAATCCAGCCCGTGGCGCGGTTTTGGATCGATTGGAGTCACTTTTGGATAAGAGTTTACTTCAAGAGGTTGAAGGCACGAACAGCGAGTTGCGTTTTATGATGTTAGGGACGGTGCGCGAGTTTGGCTTGGAGCAATTGAAAGCGAGTAGTGAGCAAGCCGGTATCCAGTCCCGTCATGCCAACTATTTCCTTTCGATCGCCGAGCAGACTGAAGCAAGATTAGAAAGTGCAGGACAGGTGGAGTGGATCAACCGGATGGAGCAAGAGCACGACAACCTTCGCGCCGCGCTGGAGTGGAGCAAGACCGCAGATGGCACTGCCGAAACTTGTTTGCGATTGGCTAGCGCGCTCGGGTTATTCTGGGAAGCACGTGGTTATTATACCGAGGGGAGAGAGCTTCTCGCTGCCATACTCTTAACGGAGCCCGCCCGGGGACGAACGGCTGCACGCGCTAGGATACTGGCCAGGGCAGCAGAGCTTGCTTTTCGGCAAAGCGATTTTCCAGCGACCACATCATTCGCAGAAGAGAGCCTGGCAATTTACCGCGAAGTTGGCGATAGGCAGGGGATTGCCTCTGCGCTTATCAAACTTGGTAATGCAGCCACAGAGAAGGGTAATTATGTAACTGCGTCAGGATTTTTAGAAGAAGCATTGAAAACCTGGCGCCAGCTAGAGGACAAACACGGCATCGCCCGCGCCCTCATAAGTTCAGCATGGGTTGCCCTCCGGTCTGCACAATATGGTCTGGCAAAGACGCGCTTGGAGGAAGCATTAGCCTTATCCCGCCAGCTGGGAGATACCCGGAGTATAGGCTTCGAGCTTTCCGGCCTGGGTGAGGTTGCACTGCGCCAGGGTGACTATCTGCGTGCGAGGCAGCTCGTGGAGGAAAGCCTGGAACTG
>DASQQR010000082.1:0-3845 GCA_035643335.1 Anaerolineales bacterium | reverse complement strand
CCTCCATTCTGGGAAGCCAATTGTCGCTACCAAATACGGGGTTCACACGCAGGTTCTCAATGACGAAATCGCTTTTCTATCTGAGCCAACAAAGGAGTCCCTGGCGGACGGGATATTGAAACTGCTCCGAGATCCGAATTTAAGGCATCGGCTGGGCCGCCGGGCCAAGCAATTTGCAAAAGAAAAATATAACTTCACTGATTATGTAGGGAAGATCGGAAGTATCTATGACGGTCTACAGCCAGAGCGCCTCCAAGATCAATCGGTTCAGGTGATTGAAAACTAATCATGTGTGGTATTTGCGGTGTGGTCTCATCTGAAAACTTGGATTCATCCACTGAGGCAGTACTGAAGAGCATGTGTCGAAGATTATACCATCGCGGCCCGGA
Source organism: Anaerolineales bacterium (assembly GCA_035643335.1). Classification (GTDB taxonomy): domain Bacteria; phylum Chloroflexota; class Anaerolineae; order Anaerolineales; family UBA4823; genus DASQQR01. Next base: position 3,456 of record DASQQR010000082.1, on the reverse strand, counting down.
TGATAAGGGCTATTACCTGGGCCGGAACGCTATGCTCGGGGTTCGTCGCTTGAGCATTATTGACCTAGTTACGGGTCAACAGCCCATCTCGAATGAGGACCGCTCCATTTGGGTCGTCTTTAACGGCGAGATCTACAACTACCGCGCAATCCGCACCCGGCTGGAAGCGGAGGGGCATGCCTTCGCCAGCCAGAGCGACACCGAGGTCATCGTCCACGCTTACGAGCAGTATGGCCGAGGATGCGTGGATCTCTTTAATGGCATGTTTGCCTTCGCGATTTGGGATGCCAACCAGCACCGCCTGTTTCTCGCCCGGGACCGGCTGGGGATAAAGCCGTTGTATTATTGGGCAGCTAAAAGCCAAATCATTTTTGGCTCCGAACTCAAAGCTGTCGTCGCCCATCCGGGGGTGCCGAGAGAGATTGATCCGGTTGCGCTCGATCAGTTCCTGAGTCTGGAGTACATCCCGGGCCCGCGCACGATATTTAGAGACATCTACAAGTTGCAGCCTGGGAATTGCCTAACCTTCCAGAACGGCTCGTTAAAGGTCGAGCGCTATTGGGAGGTTGCACGGCGAGCAGTTCCTCAAGATGAGGGGGCTTGCCAGGAAGTCCTGGCCGAGCTGATCAAGGACTCGGTGCAGATGCGCCTGGTCTCGGATGTGCCATTGGGCGCTTTCTTGAGTGGTGGGATCGACTCCAGTACCGTCCTCGCCTTCATGAGTCAGACCTCGAGTTCGCCGGTGAAAACCTTCTCCATTGGCTTTGAAGACAGGAGCTACAATGAGCTGCCGTATGCGCGCCAGGTAGCCAGCGCCTTCAAGACCGAGCATCACGAGCAGGTTATGTCTGCTGATATCGCTGCCTTAGCTGAGCGACTGGCCGCGCATTTGGATGAACCTTTGGGCGATTTCTCGATATTCTCCACCTACCTGGTTTCGCAAATGGCAAGTCAGTTCGTGAAGGTAGTGCTCTCAGGGGATGGCGGCGATGAAATTTTTGGCGGGTATGATACCTACGTAGCGCAAAGTATGCAGGGCTACTACGGCCTCTTGCCCACCATTCTGCGTAAGAAGGTGCTGCCCTCATTGATGGACCTCATCCCCCCACAGCCTGCCAAGAAAGGATGGGTAAACAAAGCCAAAAGGTTTGTGGAGGGAAGTGCCTATCCCAGCTCGCAGCGGCACACTCGCTGGATGCTCTTTCTGAACGAGGAGGACAAACGCTGGCTCTATCAGCCCGAATGGCTCGCGCAGCTGAACTGCGATAGGCCTGCTGCGCTGGTGGAGGCCTACTTCCACGACGCCAGCCAGTGGGATGCGCTGGCCCAGCAGCAATATGTGGATATCAAAACTTACTTGGTCGATAATATTCTCACCAAACTTGATCGCATGAGCATGGCTGTGTCCCTCGAAGCACGTGTCCCTTTGCTGGACCACCGAATTGTCGAGTTCGCCCTGAACCTGCCCAGGCACATGAAGCTCCAACGGGGCAAAACCAAAATCATTTTACGAAAGGCCATGAAAGAAATGCTGCCTCAAAGCGTGCTCGCGAAACCAAAACAGGGTTTCAGCATCCCTTTGAAACACTGGCTGCACGGTCCCTTGAGGCCGCTGATGATGGATCTACTGTCTGCCAATGTTATTCGCCGGAGAGGCTACTTCGAACCCATGACGGTATCGCGCTGGGTAGCTGAACATTTTGAAGGCCGCGCCAACCACAGCCACCGTCTTTGGTCACTGTTGATGTTTGAGCTCTGGCAGCAGAAAAACTTTGACCACGCCGTATTACAGTCTTCATGATAGATCTGATTCCATGGAACTTGTAATCCAAAATTATTGGGACGCTCATATCCACGATCAAGAGATTGCTAAGCATCCGGTTGGATCCGCGGAGTTCTTTAGAGAGCTGGAAGACTATCGCTTCGAAAAACTCAGCTATTTACCTCAACTTGTGGATTTTTCCCGTTACCGGGGCAAGCATCTGGTGGAGATCGGCTGTGGCGTCGGTATTGATCTGGCGCGTTTTGCTCGAGGGGGTGCTCTGGTCACGGGGATCGATTTAGCGCCACGCGCTATCGACTTGGCCCGGCGAAATTTTGAGATCAATAGGTTGAAGGCAAATCTCTACCTGATGAACGGAGAGGCTCTAGAGTTCGAGGACAATGTCTTTGATGTGGTCTACGCCCACGGTGTGCTGCAATATACTGCGGACGCTAAGAAAATGATCAGTGAAATTCACCGTGTGCTGCGACCAGATGGTGAAGCCATTCTGATGGTATACAATAAGTACTCCTGGTTGAATTTGATATCCCGGCTCACAAAGGTGGGTTTGGAACACCAGGATGCACCGGTGCTGAAGGTATTTTCCGCAAGGGAATTCAAGCGCTTGTTAAAGCCTTTCCCCAGGGTTTGCATTCGCGCGGAACGTTTTCCAGTCAGGACGCGGCTGCACCGCGGTTTGAAAGCCGTTATTTACAATGAGATTTTTGTCAGGGCCTTCAGCCTTCTCCCCAAATCTCTCAGCCGGCCCTTTGGCTGGCACCTGATGGCCTTTGCCTATAAATAATGAGACGAGACCTCCCGCAATTAGCCAATCAGACTTTTGACCTTTTGATCCTTGGCGCCGGTATCTATGGCTCCTTTGTTGCCTGGGACGCGGCCTTAAGAGGGCTGTCTGTTGCCTTGATCGACAAAGGCGATTTTGGTAATGCTACCTCTGCCAACAGCCTGAAAATCATTCACGGCGGTTTGCGCTACCTGCAGGAACTGAATCTTAAACGAGCCCGCAGTATGGTGACGGAACGCAAAGCCTGGCTGAGGATCGCGCCTCACCTGGTTCACCCGCTGCCGTTTCTGCTGCCCACGACTCGGCGGATATCCAGGAGCAAAACAGCCTTACAAATGGCGCTGAGTATAAGCGACCTCATCGGCTACGACCGCAACGATTCGCTTGACCCCCAAAAGTGGTTGCCCGCTAGCCAGGTCCTCTCGAAAGGAGAATTTCTGGCGAGGGTGCCGGGCTTTCAGGCCGAGGACGTTACTGGCGGAGCCATGTGGTATGACGCACAGATGTACAGCTCCGAACGTTTGTTGGTCTCGGTAGTCCTATCCGCTGGGCAAAAGGGCGCTGCCGTGGCTAATTATGTCCAGGCGACCGGGTTTCTACAAGATGGGGCCGAAGTCAAAGGGGTAGCCGCTGAAGATGTGCTTACCGGTCAGGAGTTTGACATTCGAGCCAGGTGTGTGGTAAATGCTACAGGTCCTTGGGTTGGCTCGCTGGTGAACACGCTTAGAGATTCCAAAACCAGCCTGAGGTTCCGTCCCTCCATCGCCATTAACCTGGTCACGCGCCAAATTCTGCCTGGGTTCGCATTGGGTTTCCCCAGCCGGTATTCTATTGCTCACGTAAATGGTAGCCGGGTCCTTCGCTCGCGGGTGCTTTTCATCGTACCTTG
>DASQQR010000081.1:0-4943 GCA_035643335.1 Anaerolineales bacterium | reverse complement strand
GGCTGATCCGCAGCGAACAAGGCAGGGGGACTTTTGTGACCGCGCCAACCGCTTCGCCGCTTTCCTTCATGCTTAACCCCTTTGACGAGGAAATGCTCAGACAGCATCGCCAACCGAGCACACGCCTCATCAGCTGCGAGATTCTACCGGCCTCGCCCGAAGTCGCCCTAAGACTGGAATTGGAGATGGGTGAACCGGTTATCAAGATTATCCGGCTTCGCCTGGCCAACGAAAGGCCTATCATTTATGAATCTCGCTTCCTGGCACAGCGCTTATGCCCCGAACTGGTCAACGAAGACCTGGAAACCCAATCGATCCATTCGCTGTTGATCAGCAAGTTCCACATCCCCCTGACAAAGATCACCCATACTATTGAAGCCCGGCTCCTGCCCGCCCAGGAAGCAAAATCGATGCAGGTGAGGGAGGGGACCGGAGCGTTTTTCATCGACCGGCTCACTTACACCATTGGTGAAGACGGCCTACAGAAACCAGCGGTCTTGTACCAGGCTTATTACCGGGAGCATGTCTATCATTTTCGGGCGGAGTTCGAGGCACACCTATGAAGGCAACCAATGCCTGGCGGGGTTATCTGCTGGCGCTTTTGGCAGCCACGCTGTGGGCCACGTTGGGGCTTTTTGGAAAATCGCTGTATCGCTATGATGTTGATCCGGTCTTGTTGATTACCCTGCGAGCCAGCATCGCCTCGCTAACCCTGGGTGTGATCCTGTTGATCTTTCGACCAGGCTTGCTGCGTATTCGTTGGGATGATCTACCCTTCCTCCTTTTTTATGGATTGGTTGGCGTTGCGCTTAATTACGCCTGTTATTTTATGGCCCTAAAATGGACAACGGTGACAACGGCAGTCTTCCTGCTCTATCTTTATCCTGGCCTGGTGGTGCTCGGCGCGACGGTATTCCTCGGAGAGCGGATCACTCCCTTAAAATTGATGGCCCTGGTCGCGGCATTGGCGGGCTCCGCACTGGTAGCACAGGCTTTCAACCTGGCTGACCTGGCGCTCAACCTGACTGGCGTGCTTTACAGCCTGGGCGCCGCGCTAACGATGGCTGTTTACACGCTGCTGGGGAAATATGGGCTTAAGCGATATTCGGGCTGGACGCTCATTTTTTATGGGGTTGGCTTTGCGGCCCTGGCGTTTTTCCTCTGGCAGGGGAGGAGGCTGGAAATTGCGCTGCGCTATCCCTGGCAGGCCTGGTTGTTAATTTTGGGAGTGGCCTGGATTCCAACCCTGATAGCATATTCCTCATTTACGCTGTCGCTGGGCTTTATCGAAGCCAGCCATGCCGCTATTATCACATACCTCGAGCCAGTCCTGGCTGCTGGTCTGGCTTACTTTTTGCTCGCTGAGAGGCTAGATATTCTGCAGGGGGTTGGGGCCGTCTTAATTTTGACCGGGATAATGGCTTTGCAGCTCAAGGAAGGATTACCACCCACGAAGGAGGTGAAGATTGGAGAATCTGTAAATTCGTAAGTGCCATGGACCTGGCAAGCAGCAGAAAAAACTTCAGCAAGCATAAATTTTGTTCAGGAGGATGAAAGATGAAAAACAAGTTTGGAATTCTGGTTGTCCTTTTGATGCTGGGGAGCCTGGCGCTGGCCCAGTGTGCGCCAGCCCCGGAGGCTTCTCCCGTGGCTCAGGAACCAGAAATGGAGACCCAAGAGCCCGAGGCCGAAGCACAAGAGCCAGGGACCGAAGCGCCAGGGGAGCCGATTAAAATCGGGTTCTTTTCCCCAACCACGGGCTTTGCCGCCGCGGATGGGACCAGCGCCCTTCAATCAGCGCAACTGGCTGCCAGCATGATTAATGAAGCGGGTGGCGTGCTTGGCCGGCCCCTGGAACTGGTAACCTATGACGACGCAGCCGCACCGGACCAGGCTGCCTCCATCGCCCGTAAGCTGATCGAACAGGATGGCGTTGTGGCCGGCATCAGCGGATCGTACTCCGGTGCCACGCGTGCGGCCGCGCCGATCTTCCAGGAGAATGGCGTTCCTATGATCTCGGCTTACGCCATCCACCCTGAGATCACCAAGACCGGGGACAAGATCTTCCGCGTTGGCACCCTGGCCACCGTCCAGGGACGCGTGGGCGCCGAGCTGATCGGGAATGTGCTCGAAGCCCAGAAGGTCGCCATCTTGACGGTGGATAACGATTTCGGGGTCTCGCTCACGGAGGGGTTCAAGCAGCATGCCGAGACGCTCGGCCTGGAAATCGTGCTTGAAGAGAAGTATCCTCTAGGCGAAACCGAGTTCCGCCCCATCATCGGCCAGATCAAGGCAGCCAATCCCGATGCAGTGTACGCCACAGGTTATTACAACGAAGCCGCCAATCTGGTCAGCCAGGCTAAGGACGAAGGCCTGGAGGCACCGATCATCGGCCAGGAAGGCTACGACTCGCCCAAGTTCATCGAGCTGGCTGGAGATGCTTCCGAAGGGGTGATCATCACCACGGATCTCAACCGAGACAGTGAACGCGAGGCAACCAAGCTCTTCCTCGAGCAGTACAAAGCCAAATATGGCGAAGATGCGGATATGGTCGGCGCATCGGCCTTTGATGCAGTCCAGGTGCTGGCTTACGCCATCAAGACGGCGGGCAGCACGGACCCGGAGGCGATTACCCAGGCTATCGCGGGCCTGAAGGACTTCGAGGATGCTGCCAGCGGACCGTTCTGGTATTACACGCCAGAGCGTGAGGTCGTCCGCCCCGTCAGTTCACAGGTCGTTAAGGGAGGCGAATTCCATCTTTATCACGAATTTGATGATATAGGGCTGGTGGAGGCTCCTTAGTAAATGACCAATCTTCTTACAGGGGCGCCTGCTCAGCGCCCCTGTAAGACCGGTTCGTGGAGAAGCGGATGCCCGTACTTCAAAATCTATCTAATGCCGTAGTCCTGGCCAGCACCTATGTTTTGATGGCGGCCGGTCTGACCATGGTATACGGTGTGCTCAAGGTGCTGCACATCGCCCACGCGGCGGTTTATACGGTGGGGGCCTTCACCGGTTTGCTGGTATTCAGCTGGTTGGGGAATTTTTGGCTGGCCCTGGCGGTGGCCGTCCTGGTCAGCGGAGTGGTGGGCGTCTTAATCTACCGGGCGACTTACTTCTACATGCTGGATGCCCCCCGAACTGTGCCCCTCATTGCCAGTATCGGGCTGTTTGTGATGCTGACCGATTTGCTGCAGAAGGGTTTCCTGATGGGCCCTTACCAGATGGCTTTTCCCGCTGACGGCGCTGGCATGCCCAGGATCGAGACCGGGTTATTTGCCTTGACGCCCACGCAGGTGCTGATCGTGGTGGTCACGGGTGCGCTCATGGCGGGGGTCTACGTTTTGCTCACCCGCACGCGGATCGGCCTGGGTTGGCAGGCAGCGGCCATGGATCGTGAAATGGCGGGGGCAGTTGGGATTAACCTGAATCGAGTTGTGGCGCTCAACTTCTTTTTGGGCTCCGCGCTGGCCGGCGCAGCAGGTGTATTGGTGGGGGTGTATAACAACAGCGTTTTCGCCACCATGGGCGATTTACCTTCCTATAAAGCCTTTATCATCATTGTTTTAGGGGGTATGGGCAGCCTGCCAGGGGTGATCGTTGCCAGCCTGTTGCTAGCCATCATCGAGAATTTTCTGGTTGCCTCTGTGGGGTACGTGCTCCCCAGAGATGCGATCGCTTTCCTGGTTTTGATCTTTATGTTGATGTTCAGGCCGCACGGATTGCTAGGACAGGAGTAGGTATGTTCTTGAGCGGATATTTCATCAGCATTGCGGTTTTCGTGGGCATTTGGGTCACGCTGGCCTTGAGTTTGAACATCCTTACTGGTTACGCAGGCCAGGTGTCATTGGGGCATGCGGCCTTTTTTGGCATTGGAGCGTACGCCTCGGCGATCCTGGCGGTGCGTTACGGCATGCCATTTTGGGTGGATTTCCCGGGCGCGGTCCTGATTACGGGGCTGGTCGGGACGGTGCTGGGTCTGCCCAGCCTGCGGGTGCGGCACGACTTCCTGGTACTGGCCACCATTGGCATAAATTTTGTGGTCGTCGCCATCTTCAAGTATGTGAATTTCTTCGGCGGCGCCATGGGCCTGGTCAATATCCCGGCGCCTTCCCTGTTTGGGGCGACTTTCCGGGGCGGCCTCCCCTATCTGGCCATGGTCTGGGTCTATGCTGCATTTACGCTGTTGACAAGCTGGTATCTCTCCAAAACCTGGGCCGGTTTAGCTTTTAATGCCATTCGAATCGATGAGGAGGCAGCCGAGTCGGTGGGTATCAGCGTCCCCCGGTTTAAGATTTACGCTTTTGGCATTTCGGCTGCCCTGGCGGGAGGCGCCGGCTCTCTATACGGCCATTTCATCGGAAGCGTCTTTCCGGACACCTTTGTATTCGTAGAGTCGATCGGCATCCTCTCGATGGTAATTTTTGGCGGCGTTGGCACGCTGCGAGGGCCGGTCATCGGGGCGGCGATCTTGCGGGTTGCCCCTGAGATGCTGCGCTTCGTGCAAGACTACCGCTTCACCATTTACGGTGCGCTGCTAGTATTGATGATGCTTTTCCAGCCGATGGGCATCCTTGGAAATGGGAGCTGGTTGTGGGAAACGCTCACCAGACGTTTCCGGCGGGGAAAACTGGCTGTTGGCAGGGAGGAGGCGCTCCCATGAGCAATCTGCGGGTGGAGGGCGTCAGCAGACGCTTCGCCGGGCTGCAAGCACTGCGCGAAGTCACATTCGAAACAGAGCGGGAAATCCTCGGCTTGATCGGTCCCAATGGGGCTGGAAAGACCACCCTCTTCAACATCATTTCTGGCTACCTGTCTCCCACGGAGGGAAAGGTATTCTTCGGCGGGCGCACCATTCACAACCAGCGACCACATCAGGTGGCAGCGTTGGGAATCGCGCGCACTTTTCAAATCGTGAAACCTTTCGGAGACCTGACTGTGTT
>DASQQR010000080.1:0-4774 GCA_035643335.1 Anaerolineales bacterium | reverse complement strand
CTTGTTAATAAGGAATTGGAGTTTCGCCTTTTTTTGAAAAGCAGTGAAATTAACCGCCAATGGACGCAGATAAGCGCTGGTTTGGTAATAAGCGGGATTGGGTTGGATAAAATCGGCGTCCATCTGCGTGAATCTGCGGTTTAAGAGCACCAAAATCGAAATTGGCGAAAGACCAGTAAGGAAGAAAATAAATGGATACTAAAATTGACTTTGTTCATGCAAGAGAGATACTCGATTCACGCGGTAACCCTACCGTAGAAGTCGAGATCGGTTTGGAAGGGGGCGCTCGTGGACGCGCAGCCGTCCCATCCGGAGCCTCCACAGGTGTCCATGAGGCCCTGGAGTTGCGTGACGGCGACAAGAGCCGGTACAACGGCAAAGGCGTCCTCCAGGCTGTGGGGCATGTGAATAATGAGATCGCTGAAGCGATCCTGGGAATGGATGCGCGGGATCAATCCGATATCGACCAAACAATGTTGGATCTGGATGCCACGGCTAACAAAAGCAGATTGGGAGCCAACGCTATCCTGGGCGTCAGTCTGGCCGTGGCGCGTGCTGCTGCGAATGCTGCTGGCCAACCGCTTTATCGCTACCTGGGCGGGGATCAGGCCAACACACTTCCGGTACCCATGTTCAATATCTTGAATGGCGGCGTGCACGCCAACTGGCAGGGAACCGACCTGCAAGAATTCATGATCGCTCCGGTAGGAGCACCCAACTTTCGAGAAGCCCTCCGTTTTGGCAGTGAGGTCTATCATGCACTCAAGGCGGTTCTAAAAGAGGATGGGTTTACCACTGGCGTGGGTGACGAAGGTGGTTTCGCCCCAGCGCTGAAGAAGAATTCTGACGCCGTAGAGCTGATCCTGGAGGCAATCGAAACAGCCGGCTACAAGCCTGGCGAAGACATCGCCATTGCCATTGACCCGGCCTCCAGCGGTTTCTATGAAGAAGGCCGCTACAACCTGCGCAGCGAGGGCCGTAAAGTGTCTGCCGCAGAGATGGTCGAGATGTACGCAAGCTGGGCGGAGAAATACCCCCTGGTTGTATTAGAGGACGGCCTGGCGGAGGATGATTGGGAGGGCTGGAAACTGCTCAACCAGAAATTGGGCGGGGAGATCGAGCTGGTTGGGGATGATCTCTTCGTCACCAACGTAGAGCGTATCGCTCGCGGGATCGAGGAGCATGTGGCCAATGCCGTGCTGATTAAATTAAACCAGATCGGAACGCTGAGCGAGACAATCTCGGCGATCCGGATGGCTCGCGAGGCCGGTTGGGGGGCCATGGTCTCGCACCGTAGCGGCGAGACGGTGGACACCTTCATCGCAGATTTCACGGTCGCCATGAATACCGGTCACTTGAAAACCGGGGCACCCTGTCGCGGCGAGCGTGTCGAGAAATACAATCGGCTCTTGCGTATTGAGGAGCAACTGGACGGAGCAGCACTTTACGCAGGGCGAAAAGCGTTTGTAAGATAAATTATGTGGATACGAAACCGTGTTTGTTCATCCTCGTCCGCCACGGGCAAACGGAATGGAACCGCATCGAGCGTTTTCGCGGCCGCGCCGATGTACCGCTGAATGAAACCGGCCTGTCGCAAGCAGAAGCGACCGGGCGGCGCGTGGCGGGGACTTGGACGCCCGCGGCGGTCTATTCCAGTCCGCTCTCACGCGCCGTTAATACCGCCGAAGCCATCGCCAGATATTTTAACCTGCCCGTGCTGGCTCACCCCGGTCTGGCTGACATCGACTATGGCGAATGGCAGGGCCTGACACCTGGCGAAGCTCGCAAACGTTGGCCCGAGCAGGTAGACGATTGGTACAATCACCCGGAACGGGCGCGCATTCCCGGCGGTGAAAGGCTGGCTGAGCTGCGCTCCCGCGCCATGCAGACGATAAGCGAGCTGGCCACCCGGCACGCCGGGGGAACCGTTGTTCTCGTGGGACACACGGTGATCAACCGCATCATACTGCTTGGCGTACTGGGTCTGGGCAACGACCATTTCTGGCGCATCAAGCAGGATACCTGCGCCATCAACGTCTTCGAAGCCCAAAAGAATGATTTTGTGCTCATATCTCTGAACGACATCTGCCACTTACACGCCCAATAACCCTGCTTCTTTTGCCCGGCTCGAAGACTGCGAACAATAGTATTTGTTTCTCGAAAAACTTTTTTAAATTTTTTTTACTCAAAAATCGTCCCCGTCTCCGGTCCATCATCATCCACGAGCAATCTTCCCGGTTGCTCAAGCAACTCTTGTTGCCAGCAACGGGAAGATTGTCTCTCAACCTTCAATCTTCAACTTTCAACCGGTGGCATTTGATCCTCGAAAAGTTAATTCAAATAACAAATGGAAACAATTCCCAAAACTCCTCTTTTGCCCCCGTTTGCCCCTGATTCCAGGCCCTGGGGGCGTGAAAAAGACCCAATTGAATGCTATTTGCCCCGAATTGTTCCCAAACAATTCGCCATCACCCAGCCATAACGGAGCACATCCTGAACGGCTGGATCACTTCAATACGCCACCATCACTCTCCCCTCCATGCCATCGCCAGAGCCAGGCACCCAATCGTCCATCATCTATCCTGCATCCCGCACCCTGCAGCCAAATCGCCGATCACAAATTGCTAATCGCCAAATCGTCCATCGTCAACAGTCCACTCGGCGGTTCAATCCGGTACCTTAACAACAGAATAAGGCGCTCCAAGAGCGGAGAGGCAGATGGCTGGCCGTCCTCTCCGCTCTAATTCAAAAATCCTCTGGGCCAAAACGGTCAGAAGTTTTTCGGCGTCGACATCACCTCTCCTCCACATCCCGCAACCACAAGGAGACCCTGGCCGGCTGCATGGTTTCGTCCACCACCTCCAAAATCGAATCCCTCAGCTCGTCCAGGTCGACCTCGTCCCTCAGCGACGCGCTGAAGGCCGCCAGCACTCGTTCCGTGTCGTACCTGCGCCGGTAGAAGCGCCGGTCGATGAAGGCCTGTACCCGCTTGCGCAGCGGGTTGAACAGCGCCGCGATCGCCAGCGTCGAAATCACCACCGCCAGCGGGCTGCCCTGGCCGCTGGCCGTGCGCAACAGCGCCTCCAGCTGCGTCACCACCCCGAAATAGATCACGGCCAGGATCCCGCTCACCAGCGTGTACTGCAATGTCTTGCGAATGATGATGTCGATGTCGTAGAGCCGGTAGCGCAGGATGGCCATCCCCACGGTGATGGGGAAAGACATCACGCTGATCTGTTCGAATACCAGCCCAACCCTGGCGACCGGGTTGTCTTGCGTGTTTCCGTAGAGCACACCGCCCACGAAATACAGGCCTACGGCGATGAAGATGATCAGGGCCGAGAAAAGCGGCCACTTGACCTGCTGGCGTTCGACGCCCCGTGCTCTGCGAAAGCGGATCACCAGCGATAAGGGCGCCAGTCCGTAGATGGGAAAGAACAGCAGGTTGGCGCTCTCCCAGATCCGCGTGCCCACGGGGTTTGCCAGCGGGTTGCGAAAGCCTCGGAACATGGGAGACTCCAGCCCGGCATAGAATAGCCCCGCCGCCAGCAAAACGGCGAAATCAGCCACGATCGCCCAGACGAGATATCGCCAGCGCCGCGATAGGAGTTCGCCGTCCGGAAAGTACAAAACCGGGAACAGGAACATCGAACCCCAGACCACATAACTCACTGGTGTGTCCAGGTAGGCGTCTACGAAGCCAAGAGCTGTTTCCGAGAGGAACGTAGCTCCGCCAGACCGGTCAAGATAAATTTGCACCCATAGGTTGAACAGGGCATATAGGATCGAGAAGACGTATGCGCCCACGAAGGTCCACCCGACTGGGTTGCGAGGCTTGCGGTCGGCGATCAGCGTGCCGACCACGCCGAACATCAGAAACAACACCAGGAACATGGGCGCCTGGCCGGCAGTCCGTACGGGAACGAGCCACAACGAAAGGACCGTGATGAGGATGGCAGCGCCCCACATCAGCGCCAACAAGCCCCGGCGTAATCTCCTGTTCATGCCATAATCCTACCACGCTTACGTCTCCGCATCGTTACGGGTAGCGTTACGAGATCTTCGGGTCAAAGGTAACGCAGCGATTCTAAATATGACCGCAAATGTTCCAAATTGAGGATTGTTGAAGGTGACGCCTGAGACTGGTAAATTTAGCTTACTCGATGTATACTTTTGGAAAGAAGGTCATGACCTGGAGGAGAGGTACGCATTCATGAAAGTTTCCGTCCTGCAAGAGAACTTAGCCCACGGTTTAAGCATCGTCTCGAGAGCCGTCTCGCCGCGCAGCACCCTGCCCGTTTTGGCAAATGTACTGGTCGCCACCGACGAGGGTCGCCTGCGCCTTTCCGCTACCAACCTGGAGTTGGGCATCACCTGCTGGATCGGCGCCAAAATCCAGGAGGAGGGTTCGACCACCGCGCCGGCGCGCACCTTTAACGAGCTGGTCAGCACACTGACCGGCGAACGGGTCGAAATGGAATTAAACGTCCGCACGCAAACCTTAAATGTGCGCAGCGGGACCTCCAACACGGATCTGAAATGCATCGACTCCCAGGAATTCCCCCCTATGCCAGCGCCGGATATGTCCAATGGCATCCAGCTCAACGTGGCCGACCTGCGCGAGATGATCCAACAAGTGGCCTTCGCTGCCTCAACGGATGACGCCCGGCCCATCCTGACCGGAGTATTGGTCACTGTGGAGGGCAATCGCATCACCCTGGCCTCCGCCGACGGGTTTCGCCTCTCCGTGCGCAATGCGGAATTGTCCTCCGAC
>DASQQR010000079.1:0-4712 GCA_035643335.1 Anaerolineales bacterium | reverse complement strand
GTTGGAGCCAATAAAAACTCCATCAAGATCATCGGTGAAGAGACCGAAAACTATGCCCAGGGCTACTTTGTATATGACTCAAAGAAATCCGGAGCCGTGACCATTTCGCACCTGCGCTTCGGCCCGCGCCCGATCCGCGCTCCCTACCTGATCAGTCAGGCCAATTTCGTCGGCTGCCACCAGTTCAATTTCCTGGAGCGCCTTGACATCCTCAAGTACGCCGCTCCTGCGGCAGTCTTTCTGCTCAACAGCTCGTTCGGACCAGATGAGGTCTGGGATGAAATCCCTCGGGAAACCCAGAAGGCCATCATCGATAAAAATCTGAGCTTTTACGTGATCGACGGGTATAAGGTGGCCGAGGATACCGGCATGGGCCGGCGCATCAACACCATTATGCAAACCTGCTTCTTCGCCATCAGCGGAGTGCTGCCACGCGAGCAGGCTATCGCTTCGATTAAAAATGCCATCAAAAAGACCTATGGCAGGTACGGTGACGCGGTCGTCAAGCGTAATTTCGAGGCCGTTGACCAGACCCTGGAACACCTGTACGAAGTAGAGGTGCCGAAAGAGGTGACCAGCAAAATCACGCGTCGCAAACCGGTGTCGGAAGAAGCTCCCGAATTCGTCCAGCATGTCCTGGGTGAGATCATCGCCAGAAACGGGGACGACCTACCGGTGAGCGTGCTGCCAGTAGATGGGACCTATCCATCCAGCACGTCCCGCTGGGAAAAGCGCAATATCGCATTGGAAATCCCCGTTTGGGAACCCGACCTATGCATCCAATGCGGCAAATGCGTGTTCGTCTGCCCCCATGCCGTTATCCGCGAGAAAGTCTACGCACCCACTTTTGAAAAAGGAGCCCCCGATTCGTTCCTGTCCGTGGACGCCAGATGGAAGGAATTCCCCGAGATGAAATATACTCTGGCGGTATCCCCCGAGGATTGCACCGGATGTGGCTTGTGCGTTGAAGCTTGCCCGGCGAAAGATAAATCTCAGGTGGGGCGCAAAGCGATCAACATGGCCCCTCAGGCACCGATTCGCGAGCGCGAAAATGTGAATTGGGAGTTCTTCCTTGGATTGCCCGAAGTGGACCGGACCAAGATCAGCATTGGCACTGTTAAGAACTCCCAGCTGCTTACACCCCTGTTTGAGTTCTCAGGTGCGTGCGCAGGCTGCGGGGAAACGCCTTACCTGAAGCTCATGAGCCAGCTGTTCGGTGATCGCGCCATCGTAGCCAACGCCACAGGCTGTTCTTCCATTTACGGAGGTAATCTACCGACAACGCCCTGGGCAGCCGACAAACACGGCCGCGGGCCGGCATGGTCCAACTCTCTGTTCGAGGACAACGCTGAATTCGGCTTGGGGATGCGCCTGACTCTGGACAAGCAAACCGAATACGCCAGAGAACTGCTCCCTCAACTCGCGAGCACGGTGGGAGAGCAGCTGGTGGGTGAGATCCTGGATGCTGACCAATCGAACGACGCCGGTATCTCGGCTCAGCGTGAGCGCGTTAAATTGCTCAAAGAGCGCCTCACCAACCTGGACGATCCTAAAGGGCGCGATCTGCTGAGCTTGGCGGACGTCTTCGTCAAAAAGAGCGTCTGGATCGTCGGCGGCGATGGCTGGGCTTACGATATCGGTTACGGTGGACTTGATCACGTCCTGGCGATGGGCCGCAACGTCAACGTCCTGGTACTGGATACCGAAGTCTACTCCAACACAGGTGGCCAATCCTCCAAATCGACGCCCCGCGCCGCGGTTGCCAAGTTCGCCGCCAAGGGCAAGGCGCTGCCCAAGAAAGACTTGGGGATGATCGCCATGGCCTACGGTTATGTTTACGTAGCGCGGGTGGCGATGGGAGCTAGTGACCAGCAGACCTTGCGCGCCTTCATGGAAGCTGATGCCTATGACGGGCCATCGCTGATCATCGCTTACAGTCACTGCATCGAACAGGGTTACGATCTCGTGCATGGCCTTGAGCAGCAGAAATTGGCGGTCCAATCCGGATTCTGGCCTCTGTATCGATTTAACCCGGATCTGGTTTCAGAGGGTAAAAACCCATTGACCCTTGATTCCAAACCCCCAAGTGTATCGCTGGAGGAATACGCCTACAACGAAACCCGCTACCGGATGCTTTTACAGAGCGACGAACAGCGGGCGGAGGCTTTGATGAAAGAGGCCAAAGAGGATGTGAACAGGCGCTGGAATCTGTATCGCCAAATGGCTGCCATGCACTACGGCAATGGCAGGGAAGAACAATAAAAGAGAAAGGATGGAAGAACAATGGTTGACCTTAGCACAGCCTACCTGGGTCTTTCGTTAAAGAATCCGCTGGTGGCTTCCGCCTCTCCCCTCTCGCAAAAGATGGATGTTGTCCAGCGTTTGGAGCACGCCGGCATCTCCGCCATCGTGATGTACTCTCTCTTTGAAGAACAAATCGTGCAAGAGAGCCTGAGGCTATATCGGGATGTGGCGCAGGGGACGGAGTCTTTTGCGGAAGCCATCACTCATCTGCCTGACCTCGGTACTTACGGAGACCTGCGCCAGTACAGCATCGGTCCGGACGAATATGTTAAAAACCTGCAAAGGCTCAAGGAGGTTGTTGGTATCCCAGTCATCGGTAGCCTGAATGGCATTAGCAGCGGCGGTTGGATTGAGTACGCCAAAGAGATCGAGCAGGCTGGCGCGGACGCCTTGGAACTCAACATATACAACGTGCCAACCGACCTCGATACCACCAGTGTGGAGCTGGAAAACAGTTATATCAGCCTGCTACGGGATGTGCGCGCCACGGTGGAGATCCCCATCGCGGTCAAACTCAGCCCTTTCTTTACCGCCTTGCCCAACTTCGCCCGCCGGTTGGTTGAGGCCGGAGCCAATGGACTGGTGCTTTTCAACCGCTTCTACCAACCGGATTTCGACCTTGAAGAACTGGAGGTGGTTCCCAATCTGGTGCTGAGCACTTCACAAGAACTGCGCCTGCCCCTGCGTTGGATCGCAATCCTGTACGGCCAGATCCACGCTGACTTCGCCTTAACCTCCGGCGTACACACAGCCGCCGACGTGCTGAAAGCGACCATGGCCGGAGCAAGCGTGAGCATGGTGGCTTCTACCGTGCTCAAGTATGGGATTGATCACGTCACGGAAATCCTTCAAGGTGTACGGACGTGGATGGAAGAAAAGGAATACGAATCAATCACCCAGATGAAGGGTAGCATGAGCCAACAAGCCGTGACGGAGCCGGGCGCTTTTGAGCGCGGCAATTATATGAAAGTGCTCAGTTCATTCGAATATCGTTTCTCGCCTTAGAGAACTTTCCCCCAAGAAGACAAAAAGTGGGGAGTCGCGCGCTGGATCAGCGCTGCGACTCCCCACTGACAATTTAATGATAATTCCGGAGTGCGGCCAGAAGCCTATTCGCTCTCCTGACTTTGCGGCACAGATTGGTGTTTTTTATGACGATAGACAATCCTGCCCCGCGTCAGATCATAAGGGGACATCTCAACACGAACACGATCTCCTAACAAAATACGAATGTAGTACTTGCGCATCTTGCCCGAGAGATAAGCCAAAACTTCATGACCGTTGTCAAGGCGCACCTTAAATTGGGTTGCTGGTAGAGCCTCGACAACAGTACCTTCTACTTGAATTTTACCTTCGTCCTTCGCCATAAACACTCCTCCGGAAATCGTTAGCCTTTTATTCGTTATTTCTTGTCCGGCGCTTATGCCGCCGAATCGCCTTCTTCTTCTGGATGCGACGCAGCTCGCTCTTCGAGACAAACCAACGCTTACGGCGCACCGTACTCAAGATACCGCTCTTGGCTACCTTTTTGCGGAAGCGTCTAAGCAACTGATCTTGAGACTCGTTTGGTCTTAAATTAACTGTTGCCAATCTTCTCACCTCCTTCCTTCAGAACAGGATCATAATTGCAGGCCGGATGGCCGGGATTCTGGCAAAAATAAAGCCCGGCTGACATTCACACCAGCAGCCGAGCCAAGCTACAACTCTCATTGCCCTTTATGAACCCGAACTTCAAAAAAGCTCTCTACATGTCACCATCCGATTAGTAAAGAAGTGTAAGAGCAAACTATGAATGTCAAATTATATTATACCCCAGGGGAGGACCTTTGTCAATTTTAAATTGAAAAAGCCTCTTGGCAATGACCTACTCTCCCAGGGGGCTGCCCCCCAAGTACCATCGGCGCTGACGGGCTTAACTTCCGGGTTCGGGATGAGACCGGGTGTACCCCCGTCGCTCCAATCACCAAGAGACTTTATTCACAAACCTAAACTACGATATAAGCAATAACTGAATAGCGGCCAGGAAAAGTTTCGAGTTCTCCGCACCACGGAGATAAGTCCTCGGCCATTAGTACGGCTTAGCTAAACACATTACTGCGCTTACACATGCCGCCTATCAAGCAGGTAGTCTTCCTGCGGCCTTACTTCCTTAGCGGAATGAGGGACCTAATCTTGGAGCGAGTTTCCCACTTAGATGCTTTCAGCGGTTATCTCTGCCAGACATAGCTACCCAGCGATGCCGTTGGCACGACAACTGGCACACCAGAGGTCTGTCCACCCCGGTCCTCTCGTACTAGGGGCAGCTCTCCTCAAGTCCCTTACGCCCACAGCGGATAGAGACCGACCTGTCTCACGACGGTCTGAACCCAGCTCGCGTACCGCTTTAACGGGCGAACAGCCCGACCCTT
>DASQQR010000078.1:0-5856 GCA_035643335.1 Anaerolineales bacterium | reverse complement strand
AGAGAGATTACCTTGGCCGTGACCAGCGCCCGGCTGAAACCGTCCGATGGTGGCCCATCCCAGCTGGCCCTGGTCTTGCGTGATATCACCGAGGAGCAGGCTGTTCAACGTCTGCGCTCATACTTCCTGGCCAACATCTCTCACGAATTCCGTACGCCTCTCTCCGCCCTTAATGCTTCCGTCGAATTGTTGCTTGAGGAGATCGAAGAGCTCTCCCTGGCAGAGATCGCCGAGCTTTTGAACTCGGTTCACTTGAGCGTGACGAGCTTGCAGACCT
Organism: Anaerolineales bacterium; assembly: GCA_035643335.1. Taxonomy (GTDB): domain Bacteria; phylum Chloroflexota; class Anaerolineae; order Anaerolineales; family UBA4823; genus DASQQR01. The sequence continues at coordinate 5,579 of DASQQR010000078.1, read as the reverse complement.
TGATTGATAATTTGTTGGAGAGCACCAGCATCGAGGCAGGCCATTTCCGTATCCATCGCCGTCTGGCAGATCTCAATGATGTTATCGGCGAAGCTGTCCGGTTGGTGAAACCCCTTCTGGACCGCCGGCAGCAGAGCCTTGCTTTGTTCGAGCCTGCTGAATTGCCGCTGGCAAACGTCGACCCAACGCGCCTCACCCAGGTGCTGGTCAACCTGCTGTCCAATGCAAGCAAATATAGCCCAATGGAAGATACCATCGAATTGGCTGTTGAGAATATCGGCAGCGACGCATTACGCGTGTCCGTAGCGGACGGTGGGCCAGGAATATCTCCACAGGACCGCGCCAACTTGTTCCGCCGCTTTGTGCGTCTGGCTGATAGGGACGAAACTCAATATGGGGTCGGGCTGGGTCTGTGGGTGGTCAAGACCATCGTGGAGGATCACGGCGGAGAGGTGGGCGTGGATAATCGGCGGACAGGCGGTGCCATCTTTTGGTTTACGATACCTCTGAATGAAGGTGAAGAATGAAAGCGCTCATCATAGACGACGACCTGGCGCTGGCTGACGTGGTTTCCTTCGCTCTTCGCCGGGCTGGCTTTGAGGTGATCAAAGCCTATGACGGCCAGGCGGCGCTTGACCGCTGGGAAGCAGACTCGCCCGATCTGATTATCCTGGATTTGAACCTGCCGAAACTCGACGGTTTAAGTGTATGCCGCCGGATTCGTGCCCTGTCTGATACGCCGATTATCATGCTCACCGTGCGGGGGGATGAAGATGATATCGTGGAAGGTCTGAAACTGGGTGCCGACGATTATATGGTCAAGCCCTTCAGCCCTCGCCAACTGGTCGCCCGTGCCGAGGCGGTTCTACGCCGCTTTGGCAATCTCCCCACTTCCGCGGGCCCGCTGACAGCTGGTGACCTGACCCTGGATACTTCTCGCTGTACGGTCTTCCGAGCTGGGGAGCTCGTGGCAAAGCTCACTCGCCTGGAATGTCGCTTATTGGAGATACTGCTGTTAAACCGCGGCCAGGTGCTATCGACAGATGGTTTAATCGATCATATATGGGGCCCAAGCGGGGGCGATCGGGATATGCTCAAACAACTGGTCTATCGCCTGCGTCGCAAGATAGAGGACAGCCCCTCCAATCCGGCCTATATCGAGACCATACCCGGAGTCGGCTATTCCTTAGCAGTTTAGCTCTGTCTCTTGAGAAAGAACGGAGTTTTGCCTGGTGTTTTTTGCCCGGCAAAACTCCGTTTTTGTTACCAACTTATAACCATCCCGTAACCAGTCCTGTTACTTCGAATTTTTATACTGTGATCGAAAGTTGATGAGAGCTGATCTGAGCCGCAATGTCAGGTCGAGTAGCAAATGTGGATCAGAGGAGGCCAGGATGAAGAATTTATGGCATCTCCCTGGATGACTACTTGATTGGCCAGCAGTGGGCGCTGGAAAACCGATCTGCCAGGGACTTGCGCGAGGACATGAGCCGTGCCGACATAGACGCTATCCTGGCCAGGCTGTACGAGCTGGAAAATGGTCGCTATCTGGTCATCTGATTACATCCCTTCGAACATCACACCACCCGCTTTTGCACCGCCGGGTTTTACAGAAGCCGGTGTGATCGGAAAATAGGAGCAGAATTTGTTGAAAACTATATATAAAGGAGAATACAATGGTCACAAAAATCGAAGTAATTAACAAATTATGGAGCCACGAAAATAAACTTGTGCTCCAGGCCGTAGAAGAGCTGCGCGTCCGTGGCTGGCTCGTGGACGGCTCCCTGCGAGGGGTCGCTCTCTGTAAAACCCAATTTCAGGATGCGGATCTGATGGGCGCTGATCTGCGAGGTGTGGATTTGCACCAGGCTCAATTGGAGTTTTCGGATCTCAGCAAAGCCAACCTGACGGCCGCCAAGCTGACCAGGGCTAACCTCCACGGAGCCAACCTGGATCAGGCTGACCTGACCAGGGCAGACCTCTACAAAGCGAGCCTGAGGAGGGCGCACAACCTTATGGATGACCAGCTCTCCCGGGCGAAACGCATGTGGGGTGCTATCATGCCGGACGGCAGCACCTACGATGGCCGGTATAACCTGCGAGGTGATCTCGAACTGGCCCTTTGGAAGAAAATCGACACCCAGGATCCGCGCGCAATGGCGGAATTCTATGGGGTCTCCGTGGAGGCATATCTCAGTGGCCAGGGTAAAGAGGTAAAGACGCCTTCGCCTGAGCCGATCTAGCATCATTCCGAAACCTAACTTGATAGAGTGAAGAAAGGATTATTGAAATGGCTAAGATTCTTGTTATTGACGACGATCCCGATATCCTGTCATCGGCCCGCATGGCGCTGGAAAGCGTGCAGCATGAGGTGATTGAGGCCCGTAATGGCACTGAAGGCTTGGAAAAAATGCGGGCAGAGCACCCCGATCTGGTCATCTTGGATGTGATGATGGACACCCACACGGAAGGATTTCAGCTGGCCCTCAAGCTGCACAATCCTGATCCTTCGTCCGAGTTTGCCGAATTCGCGAGCATTCCGATCTTAATGCTCACGGCGATCCATAGCAAAACGCCACTCAGCTTTGAGCCGGATATCGATTATCTTCCCGTAGAGCTGTTTGTGGACAAGCCGATTGATCCCGATGACCTGATTGGGAAAGTGGATTGGGTGCTGAACCGCGAGAAGGTATAGCATTCCTGCCGTTCATCAAGAGCTTTACGATGAGGCCGATCATTTCGCGACTGATGGGAGGGCGATTACAGATTGTGTTAATCGCCTTCTTCTCCTTTGTGGCTGCTTTGACCGTGGGTCTGAATACCGTGGTCACTTCGCGGGTGATCAATGATTATTTGTCTTCTGCTGAAGACGAACGGGTTGCCCGTGATATGGACCTGGCCAAGGCTTTCTACCAGCTCAAATTGGATGAGATTGCCGCCATTAGCCACCGGCTTGTCCTGGATGCCTGGGTGGTTCAAAATTTAACCCCGGCCAGTCAGGGCCGGAATGATGCGATTAAGATTATAGACCAGCAGATCACCAACAAGATTACGGTGCTTGCCCTGGGTGGCACGCATTTCATCGCAGTCCTGGACCCTGACGGCAAAATCATCGCTGGTCGCGTGCTTTCCCCCGACGGCGTTCTGTCTCCAGTGCTCACTCACGGAAACTGGGGACGGTTGCCCATCGTTGAGCAGGTGCTGTCCTCTGGACGAGAAAGCGCCGCCACGGAAATCGTTCCGGCCGGATTCCTGGCTCAGGTCGGCCTGGATGGGCAAGCCTACATCCCGCTCTTGGATACCCCGTTGGCAGCGCCGCAGCCTTTCAATTCTCGCGAAGGGACCGCTGGTTTGGCGCTCACCGGAGTCTCTCCGGTGCAGGACGAGAACGGCCGGCAAATTGGAGCGGTATTGGCTGCTTATCTTTTCAATAACGACTTCACCCTCGTGGATCGTATCAAGCAGGTCGCCGGTGTGGACACGGTGACCATATTCTTTGGAGATCTGCGGGTATCTACCAACGTGATGACCGAGAGCGGGGATAGAGCCGTGGGGACCAGGGTTTCCCAGGCCGTACGTGATGTGGTCCTCGGCAGTGGCCAGGATTATGTCGGCCGGGCCTTTGTGGTCAATGAATGGTTTATCACTCATTACGTGCCCTTGAGAGACCATGAGAATCAAGTCGTGGGAAGCCTCTATGTGGGCGCGCGTGTCTCCGCTTTCGAGAACCTGGTCCACACTTTTAACAACCGGGTGGCTTTGATCGCTTTGGTTTGCATCGTGTTGGCCGGTGTCATCGCCATACCCATCGCCCGTATGATTACCAGACCTATCGTGGAATTGGTGGAAGCTAACCGTCGGCTGGCCCAGGGAGACATGTTCGTTCGTGTCGAGCCCCGTGGCAATGGAGAACTGGCGGTTTTAGGGCACTCCTTCAATAGTATGGTTGAAACTCTGCATCAAACTCAGCAGGAATTACTGCACAAGGAGAAATTGGCCTCCATGGGCCAACTGGCAGCTGGCGTTGCCCACGAAATTAACAACCCCCTGGGTACCATCTTGCTGTTCGCTGACGTGATGTATAAAGAGGCCGGTGCATCAGATTCGCGTCGCGATGACTTGAAAATGATCATCAATGAGGCCAACCGCTGCAAAAATATCGTCGCTGATTTGCTCAACTTCGCCCGGCAGCAGCAGGTCAACGCTCAGGATACGGATATCCATGCGTTATTGGATCAGGTGGTCGATGGGGTCCGCTTGGCACCGAGTTTCGAAGGCGTGGAGATTATCCGTCACTACGACCCGGCTGTCCCCATAATTACGGCCGATTCGGATCAGCTGCGCCAGGTTTTTGTGAACCTGCTCAATAATGCCGCGGAAGCCACGCCCTCGGGTGGTTCGATCACCCTTGTGACGCGACCGGTGGGCGATCAGTGGATAGAAATCAAGGTCAGTGACACTGGCTGCGGCATACCTGCCGAGAACCTCGGCAAGCTCTTCACGCCCTTCTTCACCACGAAATCCCTCGGCAAGGGTACCGGCCTGGGTTTGTCGATCGTTTATGGGATAATCAAGATGCATCGCGGTCAAATCAACGTCCAGAGCACAGTAGGTGAAGGCACCACTTTTACCATTACCCTGCCGGTCGACCTGCCTAGACTGGAGCCGGCTGGCCTCAACGCCCGCATTGAAGAGGTGATTGGATGATATCAGGATGACACAGAAAGCCTCGGGTAGAATCCTTGTTATCGACGATGAATTGGGTATTCGAGAAGGTTGCCAGCGGGTCTTGGGGCCTCAGGGATTTTGCGTGGAGAAAGCGGCTACCGCTCAGGAGGGATTGCACAAGCTCGAGGCAGATGATTTTGACTTGGTTCTGTTGGATGTAATGTTGCCAGATGGGCGCGGGGTTGACCTGCTCGAGCCCATTTGCCGTAACGATCCTGAGATTGTCTGCGTGATTATCACCGGTTACGCCACGGTGGAGCTTGCCGTTGAGGCCATCAAACAAGGCGCCTATGACTTCATTTCCAAGCCATTTACCTCGGACTTGCTTCTGATGACCGTCAATCAGGGGTTGGAAAGGAGGCGGCTTTCACAAGAGGCAAAGAAGTTGGCGGAAGCGGAGCGCGTGGCTTCCGAATTGGCTCGATCCAAAGAGGAGATGGAGCGATTGGATCAGCGCAAATCAGAGTTCATGGTGATGGTCGCCCATGAATTGCGCTCCCCCATTGGCGGCGCCCAAAGCCTCTTGCGCACCCTGGTGCGCGGTTTCGCCGGTGAACTAAATGAAAAACAAAAGGAAATCCTCGCTCGAGTCGAGGTCAGGCTGGACGGCCTCATGGAGTTGGTCAACGATCTTCTATCCCTGGCAGCCAGCAAAACCCTCGAAGCGGACAAGCCCCTCCAGTCGGTGCCCCTCTGTCCGCTTTTGCAGTATATAACGGATCGATTTTCCATCGAGGCCGGTGCGAAGCAGGTCTCTCTATCTCAAAGAATTCCCGAGAGGAATTTGCCCGTCAGGGCCACCGAGGATGGCCTGAAGATGATCTTCGCCAACCTGGTAGGCAATGCGGTCA
>DASQQR010000077.1:0-2894 GCA_035643335.1 Anaerolineales bacterium | reverse complement strand
ATGTCCAGCCCAATGGGTCCGTGCAGGCGGTTCAGCTGATCTTCAGTGCAGCCTGAATCCAGTAATCGCTGGCGGCGCTTCGCCTGAGTCTTCTGGCTGCCCAAAGCTCCGATGTAAAATGCCGGGCTGCCGAATGCAATCCTCAGGGCGGGGTCATCGATCTTCGGATCGTGGGTGAGCATGGCCAGCGCAGTCTGGCTGGTCAGATCGATCTGTTCGAAGGCCTCCTGGGGCCAGGCCTGAATAAGCCGGTCGACGTGGGGAAAACGCTCAGGGCTGCCAAATGAGCGACGAGGATCCACGACCACCGTGTGGTAGCCCAAAGCCTTGGCGATACTGGTCAGGGCGATGGCGATGTGCACCCCCCCGACGATCACCAGCGTCGGGGGGGCGGCAACCACCTCCACAAACACTTCGAAGGATTCGTCATCTGAAATGGAGATCTCATAGCGCTGTGAACGGCCATCCGCTATGGCCGAACGGGCTTTTTCCAGAATCGCTTGATCGAACCCGTTGCCCACGGCGTTGACGGTTGGCCGATTCTGGGCAACCAATATCTGCCGGCCGAGGAGGCCGCGCGGGCCGCGAATTACGGTCGCTACCGCGTGAGGCCGGTCGGCCAGCAGCTCCGCCCGCAAGGCATCAAAAAGGGTGCGGTCCAAAGGTTCAACGAAGACATCAATCTGCCCGCCGCAGGCCAGGCCGACCTCCCAGGCGGTCTCATCGGCGACGCCGAAGTGGAGCAGCTCCGGTTCGCCGCTCTTCAACACCTCGATGCCGGTCTCAAAGACGGCGCCCTCCACGCAGCCACCGCTGACGGATCCGGAAATTTTACCGCCGGGGGTGAGCGCCATCTTGGCTCCCACCCGGCGAGGCGACGATCCCCAGGTCTGGATCACGGTTGCCAGGGCAATCTGCTCATCGCTGGCAATCCAACTATTGAGATCGGAAAGTATGTCTCTCACGGTTACCTCCAGGGAATGGAGTTTGAGCGCACACTCAAACGCCCCATTTTTTTAAGCTATTTGGCGGCGGGAAGGACGGTGGGCGTCGATATGGCTGAGATGTCCGGCCAAATCCTCCAGGCTGGCCAGGTTGTGAACCGGTAAAAAATCATCGACATATGGCAAGGCGGCCTGCATTCCGCGGGTGAGGGGTTCGTATTCATGGGAACCGAGCAGCGGGTTGAGCCAGATCAGCCGGTAGCAGCTGCGCTGCAGCCGGGCGATCTCCTTCTTCAACAACCCCACGTCACCCCGGTCCCATCCATCGCTGATGAGCAGCACCACGGCCCCCTGCCCCAGAACGCGCCGCCCCCATACGAAATTAAATGTCTTGAGGGCCTCGCCGATACGCGTCCCACCGGACCAATCCGGGACCTGGCGCGAGACCAGCAAGAGAGCCTGGTCGACGTCGCGCTCGCGGAGTTGCCGGGTGATGCGGGTGAGACGGGTGCTGAAGACGAAGGCTTCGACTTTCTGGTGCAGCCCTTCACTCAAGCTGTAGATGAAGTGCAGCAAGAGGCGAGTATAGCGTTCCATCGAGCCGCTTATATCGGCGATGATCACCAGCGGGCGCGGCTTGACCTTGCGCTGGCGGCGTTCCCAAAGCAGAATCTCTCCCCCGAAACGCAAGCTGTTGCGGATCGTGCGGCGCATGTCAAACTGGGCACCCTGTCCAGAGCGCATGCGCCTGGAAGGGCGCGTGCCCAGCTGCCAAACCAGCCCGGACATTAGCTGCTTGATCTCCTGCAGCTCCTCGGCGGTTAGCTCGGAGAAATCTTTGCGGCGCAAGACCTCGCGCTGGCTGTAGGTCAGGGTGACCTGAACGATGGGAGGCTCGTCGGGATTAACTGGGCCATCCCCGTTTTGCTCCGAGGAAGTGCCCTTGCGCTCCTTCAGAGGAGGCGGGGTAAAGGTAGGTTTGCGGAAACGGGGGCGCACCCCCATGGCACGCAGGTCCATGGGGGTCCACTCTTCCGCCGGCGTGCGCCAGAACATTTCAAAGGCTTCATCAAAAAGCGGGATGTCCTCGTGGCGGTGCACCAGCAAGCTACGGGAAGCATAGTAGAAATCGGCTTTCTTCCCGATGTTGATGTGCTCGAGCGCGTGGACCAGGTCGATCATGCGCCCAGGGTTGATGTCCATGCCGAGGCCGCGCAACAGGCGCCCGAAAAGCAAGAGGTTGTGGACGAGGTTTTGAGAACTGTTCACCGCCATGGTTGGATCTAATCGGTAAGGCGGATGCGGGCCAGGGCGGCGGCCACATCCTGTTTCAGCACCTTTTCAACATCGTCCTGATATTTCAGGATCACACCCAGGGTCTCTTCCACGATGATCGGGTCGAGCTCCTTTTGGTCCAGGGCGACCAGGGCAGCGGTCCAGTCGAGGGTCTCGGCAACGCCAGGGACCTTGTACAGGTCGCCCTGGCGCAGGTCTTGAATGAAGGCGGTGACCTGGCGGGAGAGTTCAGCCGGCGCCTCCGGCACCTTGGCAGTGACGATCTGCAGTTCTTTCTCAAAGGTGGGGTAATCGATCCAGTAATACAAGCAGCGCCGTTTCAAGGCGTCATGGACTTCACGGGTGCGGTTCGAAGTTATCACCACAACGGGCGGGCGTTCGGCCTTGACGGTGCCGATCTCGGGGATAGTGATCTGAAAATCCGAGAGGATTTCCAGTAAAAAGGCCTCGAACTCCTCATCGCTGCGATCGATCTCATCCACCAGCAGGACCGGCGGTTTTTCCAACGAGTTGTCAATAGCCTGGAGCAGGGGCCGCTTGAGAAGAAACTCGGCGCTGAATAAATCCCGCTCCTCCACTTTTTCGCCGCGCGAATCGGCGACGCGGATATGCATCATCTGGCGGGTGTAGTTCCATTCATACACGGCGTGGTAG
>DASQQR010000076.1:0-4508 GCA_035643335.1 Anaerolineales bacterium | reverse complement strand
GAAATGGAGGGCGTCGAAGAGATGGAGACTGCGGAAGCGGAGGAAATGGAGAGCGTCGAAGAGGTGGAGACTGCGGAAGCGGAGGAAATGGAAGGCGTCGCAGAGGTGGAGACTCCGGAAACCGAAAAAACGGAAAGCGTTGAAGCAGCGAAAACCGAACATGTTGAAGAACCCGATGAAGTAGTTGAGGTAGACGAAGCCGCGGACGCAGATATCGAGGAAGAAGAGGAAGAAGAAGAGGTCACCGCGGAATCGCCGTCCGAAGTAGAAGGGGATATCAGAGCGAATTTAGAGGAAATTGATACGCTCTACCAGCAAGCTCTTTCCTGCCTCGGTCAAGGCGAATTGGAGCAGGCTATCCGCCACACCAACCAAGCGATCCAATTAAGTCCGGGAGAGGCCCGCTTATACAACCTGCGTGCAAACGCGTATAAGAGCTCTGGCGAACTCCAGAAAGCCCTTGTCGATTATGACCAGGCTCTCGAAATCAGGCCCGAATACGCGACTGCATTTTATAACCGAGGCAATGCCTACTACGAAGAGGGGAAGCTAGATAAGGCGGTGGCCGATTACAGCCAGGCGATCACATTCTTCTCGGAGGACCCGGACAGAGCGGACGCATACTACAACCGGGGCAGGGTCTACTACGAAACGGGCGAATTCGAGCCAGCCGTCATCGATTATGACCAGGCCATCCGGCTTTATAAAGACGATGAAGACAGGGCCAAAACCTTCAACAACCGCGGTTTGGCCTATCACGACCGAGGAGATCTAGAAAAAGCCATCGCTGACTTCGCTCAAGCGATTCTGTTGAGCTCGGATAAGAAGATCAAGGCGATCATGCATCGCAATCGCGCCAATGCTCTAATTGACGCCAAACGGCTCGGTGAGGCGGAATTGGACTGTAAAGCAGCGGAAAACTTCGATCCGGATAGCCCCTACACACAGGCGCGCCGCGCCAAGCTGTATTATGCGCAGGGAGAATACCAAAGATCTTTGGAAATTTACCGCAAAGCAAATCAAACGAGCTCCAATCCTGCGGAATTCAACCTGGAATTAGCCCTGCCCTTGCTATGTTTAGGCCAGAGCGAGCGTGCCCTAGAAGCCATTCAAGCGGGACTCAAGCAGGCGCCGGATGCGAATTATTTAATAAGCGTTTTGCGCGAATACAGAAGGCTGGGGAGCCGGCAGGCAGATCTTCCAGGCCTGAATCAGGCCACTGAGCTTATTCAAGACGCTACACGCAGAACACTGTAATCATGTTCGAGCGGGCAGATTATCACATCGTCTGAGTCTGGGAGAGGAGCGCTCCTTGCGGCGAAGGAATCTTCAGCCTGTAAGGATAAGACTGCTTCCCTTCGATAAACTCAGGGCAGGCGCAAAAACCGCTACTATTGACACGATTAGTCATTCGGTCACTGAACGGCGTCCTTGGTTTCGATATGGGCAACGGAGAGCGTTGCCCAACTCAACCAGCGGACGCCGTGGAGTTACTCGCAGTGACAACGACCTAAGAGGAAACATGGACCTCAGGATCGTATTTATGGGTTCGCCGGAATTCGCCTTGCAGGCGCTGAATGCCCTGGCAGAGAACTGCCACGTGGAGGGCGTGGTTACGCAGCCGGACCGCCCGGCTGGACGCGGCCGGGAGTTGACGCCGCCTCCGGTCAAAATCCTGGCGGAGGAACTGGACCTACCAGTTATCCAGCCAGCGAAGCTAAGGGAAGCCAGCGCCATGGAGCAGCTAAAGGAATGGAATCCAGACGTCATCGTGGTGGCTGCTTTTGGACAGATCCTGCGAGCGGAGGTGTTGGATCTGCCGCCGCATGGCTGCGTCAACATGCACGCCTCGCTGTTGCCACGGTGGCGCGGCGCGGCGCCCATACAGGCGGCCATCCTGAACGGCGACGAGGAAACGGGCGTAACGATCATGAAAATGGACCCGGGTGTGGATACCGGTCCGATCCTCAGCCAGCGGGCGATCCCGATCACCTCCGAGGATACCGCTGGCACCCTGAGCCCGCGATTGGCTGAATTAGGCGCGCAGCTGCTGTTGGAAACCCTACCGGGATACATAAGTGGAGAAATCCAACCCCAGCCCCAGGACGACAAGCGGGCAACTTACGCGCCGATGTTGAAGAAGAGTGATGGGGAACTGGACTTTTCGCAGCCCGCCGAGGATCTCGCCCGGCGGGTGCGGGCATTTAGCCCCTGGCCCGGGACTTTCTTCCTATGGCAAGGCGAACGGTTGAAGGTGCACCGGGCGCATGCTGAGCGGGCGCCCGGCTCCGAGCCTGGTAAGACAACCATCCTCGAGGGCCTACCTGCGGTGGGCACCGGCGAGGGGCTTTTGGTTCTGGATGAAGTGCAGCCAGCGGGAAAGAGGCCGATGGCAGGGGATGTGTTTTTGCACGGCGCGAGAGGATGGGAGGGAGAATAAGCTGTGATCAGTAGGCAGTGATCAGTTTTGATGGAAAACGACGTAACAGCCCGACGAGGCCGCTACTATATCACGCTGCTACGGCACGGTGAATCGACGGGTAATGCGGGCGGCTATTTGCAGGGACAGGCGGACTTTCCCCTGAGCGACACAGGCAGAGAACAAACCTCGGCTCTGGCTGCGCGCTGGCTATCCGAGAGGATTACATTTGACCGGATCATCTCGAGCCCGCTACGGCGCGGCCGAGAAACGGCGGAGATCATCGCTGAAAAGCTGGCCACAGCCCAGGATTCGAAGGAAATCCCGGTTGAGCTGGATCCGGTTTGGATGGAACGCGATTGGGGGCTGATCTCCGGCCTGCACCGGTCGGAAGCCGAGGAACGTTACCCGCGACCCGAATTCATCCCCACCTACCAACCCATCGGGGTGACGGGCGAGAGCCAATGGGCGTTATACCTGCGAGCCGGCCGGGGGATACAGGCCTTGATGGATAAATCGCCGGGGCGATATCTGGTGGTATCTCACGGGGGCATCCTAAATATGACGATGTATGCTATCCTGGGGATCGTCCCGCAGGCAGATTTCCAGGGGGCGCGCTTCCGATTTCACAATACGGCTTTCGCCAGCCTGGTGTATGACGCATCCGAGCAGACCTGGCTGGTGGAAGGTTTCAACGACCACGCGCACTGGGATTTTAGGGATGAGTGATGAGAAAATTCTCTCAACAACGGCCCCGGTTTCGATACGACCTGCGGAGAACGCAGGTCTACTCAACCGGCGTTGCTATGGCTCGTCCATCTCTTCGCTCTTGACGACGCCGTAAAAGAGGGGTAAAGGTGGCACCGGATCGTCGCTCCAAGTGTGGGCGGCGAGCAGATGCTGGCTGGCTTCATCCAGGCCGCTCGAGTCGTTGGCATGCACGACAAACAAGGAGTCGCCTTCAGCAACCTGGTCCCCGACCTTATGCAGAATCTCGATCCCAACGGCGTGGTCGACGGGATCGCCTTTTTTGGCCCGTCCTGCGCCCAGGAGCACGGCGGTCTCGCCCACGATGCGGGCGTGGATGCCCTTCAGATATCCCGTGCGGGGAGAGGGTATGGTCTCCACGATGGGCGCTTGGGGCAGGCGCTCGGGATATTCAAGGTAGGAGACATCACCGCCCTGCGCCCGGACCAGAACCTTAAATCTCTCCCAGGCTTTGCGGTTATCGATCACGTCCTGGGCCATCTGCCGGGCCTGGGTTTCATCACCGGCCACGCCACCCAGAACCAACATGTGGGAAGCAGCGACCAGGCAGTGCTCCCGGAAATCGTCCGGATCCCCTCCCTGAAGGGTTTGGATGGCCTCGCGAACCTCTAGGGCATTCCCGACCGCTCTTCCCAAAGGCTGATTCATATCGGAGAGCAGGGCAACCGCCTTGCGACCCGCTTCTTTGGCGATCCGGACCATCAGTCTCGACAACGTCTGGGCATGTTCCAAATCCCGCATGAAAGCACCCAGGCCGACTTTAACATCCAGGAGGATGGCGTCCGCACCGGCGGCGATTTTCTTGCTCATCACGGAGGAAGCGATCAAGGGGATTGACTGGACCGTCCCGGTGACGTCGCGCAAGGCATACAATTTGCCATCTGCGGGGGCCAGGTCGGCGGTTTGGCCTGCGAGGACAAGACCAACGGAAGCCAATTGATCGAGAAACTCCTCGGTGGTCAGGTCTACACGAAAACCGGGAATGGATTCCATCTTGTCCAGCGTACCGCCGGTAAAGCCCAGGCCGCGCCCGGAGATCTTGCCCACGGCCAAGCCGCAGGCGGCCACCGTTGGCTCCACAACCAGAGTGGTCTTATCCCCAACGCCTCCGGTGGAGTGCTTATCCACAGCAATGGGCACAACTTCAGAGAGATCCATCATGTCTCCGGAATGGGCGATGGCCAGGGTCAGATCGGTGGTCTCGCGGGTGGTCATGCCGTTTAGCAACACCGCCATGGCCCAGGCGGCTGCCTGGTAATCGGGGATATCTCCCCGGGTAAAGCCGGAAATGAAGAATTCGATCTCTTCGCGGGTCAATTCT
>DASQQR010000075.1:0-14642 GCA_035643335.1 Anaerolineales bacterium | reverse complement strand
CCTATCTGCTGGGCAAAAGGGGGCTGTCGTGGCGAATTATGTCCGAGCGACCAGGTTTCTACAAGATGGGGCCGAAGTCAGAGGGGCAGCCGCTGAAGATGTGCTTACCGGTCAGGAGTTTGAGATTCGAGCCAGGTGTGTGGTGAATGCCACAGGTCCCTGGGTTGGCCCGCTGGTGAACACGCTTAGAGATTCCAAAACCAGGCTGAGATTCCGTCCCTCTGTCGCCATTAACCTGGTCACGCGCCAAATTCTGCCTGGGTTCGCATTGGGTTTCCCCAGCCGGTATTCTATTGCTCACGTAAATGGTAGCCGGGTCCTTCGCTCGCGGGTGCTTTTCATCGTACCTTGGCGAGGATATTCCATCATTGGCACCCTCCATGCACCATGCAGCGGAACGCCCGAGGGTCTCCCAGTTGGCGAGGGCAAAATAGATGATTTTCTCGCTGAGATCAACGCGGCTTACACTCTAGCCAGGCTGTCTCGAGAGGACGTTTATCATATCCATTCCGGTCTCCTGCCTGTTGTGCCAGGGGAGCAATCCAGGCATCAAGTCAGGTTGTTGCGGGAGAGCGTAGTATACGACCATTACGATGAGGATCGGCTTTCCGGCCTCATTTCAGTGATTGGGGTTAAATACACCACCGCTCGAAAGGCTGCCGAAAAAACCGTCAACCTGGTTTTCAATAAATTGGGGTGGGAAGCCCCCCCGTGCGGGACACGAGAAACGCCTCTCTACGGCGGGCAAATCGAGCGCTTCACCGATTTTGTTGACCAGGCTGTCTCCCATTCCTCTCATGGGTTGGCCCCCGAGGTGGTCGAACGCCTGGTTCACCACTATGGTTCGGAATATCATCAAATCCTGGCCTACCTGGAAGAAGACCCGCGCCTTGGACAGACGATAACGGATCATAGCGGGATCATCGCAGCCGAAATCTTCCACGCTGTGCGGGAGGAGATGGCTCAGACTTTGGCGGACGTGGTTATACGCCGCACTGGCCTGGGCGCGGCCGGCCCGCCGGATATTACCTGCCTGCATGCCTGTGCCGAAACCATGGCTGCTGAGTTGGGTTGGGATCAGCCTGCCAAGCGAGAGCAAATCGCCAGGGTTCTGGCAGCTTACCCTCCTGGCTCAAAGGCCCACATTCAAGAAGAGATTGTAAGTTAGTGGAAGCTTCTCTACCGAAAGTTAAAGAACCCTGGCAGCTGCACATGTTCCGTCGTGCCTTAAAAAAGCAGCTTAAGCTCCAGGCGCTCTTGCAGCAGCTGGGGGATGTATCTGCCCAGGATTGTTTGCTGGTAACCTGTGGCGATAACAACGGCGCCCTCAACTGGCACTTCCGCTCCCACGGCGGTAACTGGACCTGGGCGGATGTCGCTGGGGAGAACTTGATGGAAATGGGGGAATTTCTGGGTGAAAAGGTGCATCACTTGGCGGAAGAGAACTTCCCATTTGCGGATAATCAGTTTGACCGCGTGGTTTCAATCGACGTGCTGGAACACCTGGCGGACGACCAACCATTCTTGAGTGAACTGAGGCGAGTTCTTCGACCCGGTGGCAAAGCCGTCGTGACCGTGCCCAATGGTGATATCAGGCTCCTGGCAAATCAGGTTAAATGGCGCCTTGGTATGACCCCAGCGGTTTACGGTCATACCCGCGCCGGATACACGCTTGCCCAATTAGGGGACAGCCTCGCCAGAGCTGGGTTTGAGCCTGTTGGCGAGGGTGGTTACTCCAGGTTCTTCACCGAGATGGTCGAGCTGCTGATTAACTTCGCATACGTGTTTGTGCTCTCACGTAAGAGGGATCATGGATCGAGCGGGCAAATCGCCCCTGCCTCAGCGAGCGAATTGAAAACCCATCGCGGCGCGTATCGACTCTATGCTCTGGCTTTCCCTTTTTTACGCCTGGTAAGCAAATTAGATACTCTCCTGCCTGCCGGTTCCAACAACGCCGTGATCGTCGTGGCCGAGAAAGGTAAAGTATAGGCAAAGTCTGTCATGAACGTCCTCATCACCGGTGGTGGCGGCTTTATCGGCAGCCACTTGGTTGACAGCCAGCTGTCCCAGGGCAACTTTGTGCGCGCCATCGACCTGCACGCTGGGCGCCTGGCGCATGTAACTAGTCACCCCAACCTGCAAATCATTATCGGCGATATCACCGATGGTGATCTGGTTCGCCAATCTGTTGAGCGTATCGATGTAATCTACCACCTCGCCAGCGCCCATCTAGATGTCAGTCTGGAAGGCGCGCACTACCGGCGCGTCAATGTGGATGCGACCATTGGCTTGCTCGAGGCAGCCAGGGAGGCTGGCGTCAGGCGCGTCGTGCACTGCAGCAGCGTCGGCGTCATCGGCGATGTGAGCAATCCGCCCGCCGATGAAACCTCACCCTGCAAGCCAACCAATATCTACGAGAGCACAAAACTGGCCGGTGAACTCGCTGCTCTTGCGTTTGCCCACGATAAGGATTTGCCCGTAGTCGTCGCCCGGCCGGCCTGGGTATATGGCCCCCGCTGCCCGCGCACGGCGAAGCTCTTCAAGGCCATCCAGAAAGGACGTTTTCCCATCTTTGGGGACGGTCGCAATCTGAGGCACCCGGTCTATGTCTCCGACGCTGTCTCCGGCCTCGAACTGTGTGGAGAAGTAGATCAAATTTCCGGCCAGGTATACATTATTGCTGGGCAAGGACCGGTGACCATCGAGGAACTTGTGCGTTTGGTAGCTGAGGCTGTTGGTGTCACTCCACCCAAGATTCACTTCCCGATCTTCATGGGACTGCTCATCGCTTACTCCCTGCAGATCGCTTTTAAACCTCTTGGCCGCCAACCCCCGGCCTCAAGACGCAGTCTCGACTTCTTCCTGAAAAATAACGCCTACGCTATCACCAGGGCTAGGCGGGACTTAGGTTTCTACCCACGAGTAGATCTGCGCTCTGGATTGCAAAAGACCCGGCGCTGGCTGGTAAGCGGCGAAGCGAGTGAGTTGGTAACTGAGGCCACAGCCCATGGATGAAACCATACAAGCCCTCGTCTCGGATGTTCACGATTACTGGAACTCCCATACCCTCGGCTACCAATACGTGACCGATGCGCAGCTGGAGGTGGGGGGTCCTGAGTTTTTTGCCCATATCCGCCCCTGGATGAACCCTTACAAATTCCCCTGGATCATGGCGCGCATTGAACGCGAAGCCAAAATCCTTCAGGGCAAGCACCTGCTCGAGGTGGGCTGTGGCATGGGTTATGACAGTCTGGAGTTTCTGAAGCGCGGCGTGTGCGTCACGGCTACCGATTTGACGCCTAATGCTGTGAATTTGACGCGCCGTCATTTTCAAATCGAGGGCGCTAGAGCCGAGGATGTCCGCACAGCTAACGTTCTGGAACTGCCCTTTCAAGATAATACTTTTGATGCAGTCTGGGCCAACGGCGTGTTGCATGCCACGGGGGACACCCCGCGAGCGATCCGGGAAGTGCGGCGGGTGCTCAAGCCAGGAGGGCGGGCCATCATCTCTCATTTTTATCGCCGGCCCTCCTGGATGTACCTGCTCCATCGCCTGGGTGGCCAGAACATCGAATTCAAAGAGGGCGATCCGCCCGTCAACGAGTTTTATACCGAGGATGAAATCCTGGCCATGTTTCAGGGTTTCGAGATTATCGAAGCTGTGCAGGAACATTACCGTGCTTTACCTGTTAGCCGCGTAGGTCTGAAAGCGGTCCTCTATCACTATGGTTTCAGGCCGGTCTACAATCTGATCCCAGAATCTGTTGCCAGGCGGCTTGCCTATAAATTGTCGGTCACGGCACTAAAAATATAATGTGCGGGATCTGCGGAAAAATCAGCCCTCAGGGTGTGCGTCCTGGGGAAATTGATAGCATGTTGCAGGCAATCGTCCACCGTGGACCGGATGATGAGGGCATTTATGTCGATGGGTCGATCGGTCTCGGGGTTCGCCGGCTCAGCATCATCGATTTGCCTGGAGGACACCAGCCGATTTGCAATGAAGATGAAAGCGTATGGATCACCTTTAACGGCGAAATATACAATTATCGAAATCTGTGCCAGGATCTGGAACGGAGAGGCCATCGTTTCCGGACCAATAGCGACACAGAGGTGATTGTGCATCTCTATGAAGACTTGGGGGAACGCTGTGTTGATCGGCTCAATGGTATGTTTGCCTTCGCCATCTGGGACGAAAGAAAGAGAAAATTGGTACTCGCCAGAGATCGTCTTGGCCAAAAACCCCTCTTCTACGCCCAGGAAGGTGCGGACTTCCTCTTCGCCTCCGAGATCAAAGCAATTTTGGCGCTCAGCAAGCAGCCTCGCCAGGTTGACTTTGAGAGCCTCTCTCACTATCTATCTTTGCGCTTTGTCCCGCCTCCCCGGACGATGTTCTGCCACATCGAAAAATTGCCCCCCGCACATATCCTTGTATTCCAGGATGGGTCGGTAACGATTTCCAGATATTGGGATTTCTCTTTCAGGCAGAAACTTGGGTTTAGCCAGGAGGAAATAAAGGAGGGGCTCCTGGAGAAATTAGCCCGGGCGATTGGCTCCCATTTGGTCAGCGATGTCCCGGTTGGGGCTTATTTAAGCGGGGGGTTGGACTCGAGCATGATCGTGGCGGTGATGGCTAAAGATCTGGGGCGGACGTTCAAAACCTTCTCTGTCGGAGTCCAGGAGGATGATTTCAACGAACTGCCCTATGCTCGCCAGGTGGCTGCACAGTATCACACCGATCATGTTGAACGATGTGTGCACGCAGACTTGATCGACTTGCTGCCCAAGATGATTTGGCACCTGGATGAGCCTTCCGACCCAATTGCTGCTTGCATGTATCACGCCGCCCAATTGGCTTCCCGTCACGTCAAGGTTGTAATCGGAGGCGATGGCGGGGATGAGCTTTTCGCCGGGTTTGATCGCTATCTGGGCGTTGGTTTCATTGATGCCTATGCTATGATTCCACCTTTCGTCCGGAATTCGATTCTTGAGCCGGTCATCGACCGGCTGCCCGACAGCTTTGCCTATAAAAACCTTACCCAGAAAGCCCGCTGGGCTCACTATTTGTCGAATTTCTCGAGCCCGGGTGAGCGTTACGCCGCCGCAACCTGCTTTTTTCGTTTTAGTCATCCGGACAAAAAGCTGCTTTTCGGTAGTGGCCTCTGGGATCAACTCGGTCAGATCGATTCTGCCAGCACTATCGTTGAGCAATATCAGCGCGCTGACGCAGATGACCCCATCGACCGCATGCTGTATGCTGACTTCATGACCCGCTTGCCGGAACATTCGCTCATGCTCACCGACCGCATGACGATGGCGCATGGCCTGGAGGCCCGTTCGCCTTACCTGGATCACGAGCTGGTGGAATATGTAGCTTCATTGCCAGCCAGTATGAAAATTCGCCAGGGGATCACGAAATATCTTTTCAGGGAGTTAGCAGAGAATTATTTGCCGCCGGAGATCGTCAGGCGAAAAAAACAGGGTTTTATGTTTCCGGTCGCTTACTGGTTTCGCAGCGAGCTATATACGTTGATAGAACGTGTTTTGTTGAGCTCTTTCTTTGTTAGAGAGGGTGTGTTCCGCAAGGAAACCGTGCAGCGATTACTCGAAGATCACAGATACGGTCGTGTAGACAACCACGTGCGTCTTTGGATGTTGCTGAACCTTGAATTATGGTATCAAATATATATCGGCCGAGTCGGATATCCTTTGGTCGGTGAGACTCTCCGGAATTACCTTGATCTCAATTTTTATCAAAACGATGACGACATCTAAAATTCGGATAGATGAGAAAGCAATGCTTAAACCCTCAACTCGAGTATTTCAGAGGTACTTTGTACCGCGAATTTTTGCTTCAATTTACTTTTCATTAAGGTACAAATGCATGATAAGTCCTCAATCATTCGTCCAGATGTCGTCACGGATATCCTTTGGAAGCGGTACGGTAGTGAGTCCATTTGCCGTTATTCAAACTCAGGGCGGTCGAATCCAGTTCGGAAAAAAATGTGCCCTTGGCAGCTTCAACCAGATATCTGCAGGAATTGTGGGCATTTTCGTTGGAGATTATGTGCGTATTGGACCCAGTGTCACCCTGTTGGGAGGCAGTAGACATTTTTCCAAAAGAGATTCGTTGATCATAAACCAAGGATCTTCGGACAAGGGTCTTGAAATCGGCAACGACGTCTTGATTGGCGCAGGTGCTGTCATCCTTCCAGGATGCAAAATTGGTGAAGGAGCGGTAATCGGTGCGGGATGCGTTGTCAACAAAGACATACCTCCCTATTGCATAATGGCCGGTGTACCTGCGAGAATTGTCGGCCAACGCGAGTGAAGACTGCGCCAATCATCGGCGAGCAAGCCGGCCAATTAAGCCTCGCTCGCCTCAGGGCAGTAAGAAAATGATGCCCCCGCATTATTCCTGATTTTTTTATGCCGTCACCGCTTTCTCATATCGTGATGGGCTATGTTATATATAGAATATCTGACGACTATTTCAGCAGCGAAAAAAAGAGGGGAATTTGGTATTTTCCACGCAACTTTTTGATCATTGGGTCGCTGTCACTGCTGGCAGATCTGGATTCGGTGGTCGGGATCGTATCTGGGCAGTTCGGGCGATATCACAATAATCTTACTCACAGCCTGATTTTCGGATTGCTTGCTGCTTTGATGTCAGCCATTGTGCTGGGTTGGGGACAGCAGTCGTCATTTTTCCAATGGTTAATGGTTGCATTTCTAGCATATGAATCGCACGTTTTCCTCGATTATTTAACATTTGGACGAGGGGTTATGCTGTTTTGGCCGTTTTCAACGGCAAGGTTTGGATCTCCCATAAAAATCTTTTATGGCTTGCACTGGTCTGAAGGATGGACAAGTGTCAGGCATGTCTGGACCTTCGTTACCGAGATAGTTTTTTTTCTCCTGCTATACATTCTCTACAATCTCTTTTATAGACTGCGCCACAAATTTACCCGGTGGATGACTGACGACTCGGATTAGGGCTACGAGCTGGAAGGTTTTTAATGCGAATAGGAATCATGCTGAGATCGATTGACGAAAAGGGTGGAATTGGGGTTTACAGCAGCTATATAACCCAGGAGTTGTTGGAGATCGACCGGATAAATGAATATGTCCTTTTTTACAGAAACAAGGGGAATTTGGGACGTTTCGAAAATTATCGGCAGGCCACCGAAAGGGTAGTAAACGCACCTAACAAAGCTGTTTGGGACCAGCTAATGATTCCCTACGCTTGCTGGAAAGAGAAGGTTGATGTCTTATTCCATCCGAAGTTCACCGTGCCATTACTTGCCACCTGTAAGACGGTTATGGTTCTCCATGGTGCCGGTTGGTTCTTGGTTGAGCATCAGAATTACTGGAACAGGTTAGACCGGAAATACGTTCGTCTCATGATGCCGATCTACTGTAAAAAAGCATCGGCTGTTATATCGGTCTCTGAAATTACTACCAATGCCTTCAACCAGATCTTTAATTTGCCTGAGGGAAAGGTTAAGACCGTTTACTTCGCGCCCGGTAAACAGTTCAAGCGGATAGAGGATGAAGGTGTTCTTCAAAAGATTCGCGCCGAGTACGATCTCCCGGACAAATTCATCCTCACAATTACAGGCTATGACCGTGGACCACGCAAGAACATCAAAGGGATTTTAGAAGCTTATAAAATCCACTTTGGGAAAACTCCCCATAAGCTTGTCATTGCAGGAAAAGATTGTGACCGGTTCAAAGAGGATTTTGGAATACCTGACCAGGGATATGGTGGTGACGTCGTTTTCCCGGGTTGGGTAGACCAGAAAGACCTACCAGCCTTTTATTCCATGGCCGATCTGTTTCTTTATCCCTCGATGGTTGAAGCTTTTCCCATACCCATCACGGAAGCGCTTGCGTGCGGCACGCCGGTCGTAACTTCAAATGCCAATGGTTTGAGGGAGATCGCCGGTGATGCGGCTTTACTTGTCGATCCTCATAAGCCAGAGGAGATAGCTGGCGCAATGAACAGAGTCTTATCTGACTCTACTTTTCAAAGTGATCTTTCTTCGAAGGGGTTGCAGCGTGCGCAAATGTTTAATTGGCGAAAATGTGCCGCGGAAACGTTGGGAATTATTGAGTCGCTTTAGGCCTGGTGTAAATCGATTTTGATCCTTGCTGATCCCAACGAATTATTCAAAGATGGAATCTTGTTGGTGCTTGCTCCTCATATGGACGATGAGCTCCTGGCTTGTGGTGGGACCATTGCTCTCCTTGAAGATAAGGATCGCATTCACGTGATTTATGCGACCGATGGTTCCAGGTCCCCGGTACCGATTTTTCCATGGTTGGCTCGAACCTCACCTGATCTAGCCCAGATCCGTTCGGATGAGGCGAAAGCTGCACTCAATATCCTCAATATACCGGAACGGAATCTACATTTTCTTGGCTTTCCGGATGGGAATTTGAAGGACTATCCCGATGAACTTTGCCAATCCTTGGTACAGCAAATCGCCAAAATCAATCCCAAATTTATCTTTGTCCCCTTCCGCTACGATCGACACCCCGACCATATTGCCCTATATTCAGCAATTCGTAAAGCTGTGGATTCCCATTGCTCTGAAGCCATCGTGTTCGAATATTTCGTTTATTATCGCTACCGGTTATTGCCTGGTGGGGATATCCGCAAGTTCATTTATCCTGAATTCTTGTTTACTGTCGCTATTGGAGAAAGCTCAGACTTAAAACTAAGGGCGCTCAATTGTTATCAGAGTCAGACTACCAAAGCATATAAGTGGCAAGATCGGCCAATTCTGACCAGGGAGAGAGTGCATGAAGTATCTCATTTGCCCGAAGTCTTTCTGCAATATGATCCCAATTTTCGCGGTTCGAAGGTCTTTGTGCGAGGTGGCAATTGGATCCGCTTCGTCCACCATGTTGAACCGGTGTTGAAGCAAAAAAAAGAGGCACTTCTGGAATTATTGCAGTTTGGAAAGCGATTGGACGGAAGTGAGTATTAAGGATTTGGAACGACCAATCCGAGTCGTGGTTTTCTCAGGTGGACCGGTTTTGCTACCAGGCGTTAAGCAGTTTATATGTTCACTTGAAGATCATGCCGAAATCGATTTTCTGGCCTGCATTTGCCAGTCGGAGGATCAAACTATCTGGGCTGTGATCCGCGATTTGTGGCGAAGAAGGGGTTTCCTGGCGATACCACTGTTGGGGATCCGGCTGGCGAATGACTTCTGGCGTTTTCTGACTCAATGGCGCACTGGGAAATCTACGGCGAGCAAGCTGGCCACTGTGTCTGATCGCATCCATTATATGCCTGATATTCATGCTGAACAGGTACTGGATCTGGTACGTCGCCTGGGCCCAGATCTCGGGCTGATATACGGCAGCCCGATTCTGAGACCAGAGTTGTTTCAAATTCCGAGGCTCGGTACTCTGGGTATTCATCACGGCAAGGTTCCAGAATATCGCGGCAAGAAGACCACCTTTTGGGCGGTTTATAACGAGGAAGAGACCGCCGGCGTGACCATACAAAAGGTTAATGAGGGATTGGATTCCGGGCATATCGTCAAAGAGGGAGCAGTAACAATTGGTAATCGTCCGCTGCGATCTATATGGAGCGAGCTAGAAAAGCTCGGCTTGGAATTATATCTTCAAGCAATTCTTGAAGTGAAGAGTGGAGCTGCCATCTACAGGCCCCAGCAGGGGATAAGAGGAAAGATTTACCGGGACCCCAAGTTCATGGACATATTTATGCTTTGGGCCAGACAGTTCGGCAATCGGCTCGACAAAACCTGGTGAACCATACTTTCAATATTGGGTGTTCCGGTCCCAGTTTTGCAGACAACTCGGGTATGAATCCAAAAGTCCTGATTGTTATACCTGCTTATAACGAAGAGAGGTCGATTGCCAATGTCCTTGCCGGCCTCCGTCAATATGCACCAGAATTTGATCGTGTGGTTATCAATGACGGTTCGCGGGATGCCACCGGCTCGATCGTATTGGAAATGGGAGAAAAACAACTGAGGCATGTCTCAAATCTGGGCTATGGCAGAGCCCTGCAGACAGGCTTGAAATACGCGCTCATTCAGACCTATGATATTGTGGTCTCCTTCGATGCTGATGGGCAGCATAGACCGGAAGATGTGCCCGGTTTGGTTAATGCATTGCTGGATAGTGATGCCGATATGGTCATCGGTTCCAGGTATTGCGATGCTCGTCCTTACTCTGGCTCCTTCAGCCGCAAATTGGGACAGATCCTGTTTTCTTTTCTGACCAGATTGCTGATTGGTTGGCGTATCTTCGACACTTCCTCCGGTTTCAAAGCCTTTCGCGCCAGTGTTTGTGAAGAGATTCTTGGCAAAACGTTCTGGGATTTTCACACTGAGACCATTGTACGATTAAGTTTGATGGGTTTTCGCATTAAAGAGCATCCGATTGTGGTCCGGGAGCGTCTCCACGGTTATTCTATGCACTCGCTCATCAGCATTATCGAATATCCATTTAAGACCTTGCTTCTGATCGCAGCAGCGACCATGGATGGGTTCCTGGAGAGGAGAGCGAGATGAGTATACAGGGGATCATATTCATTGACATCCTGGGACTGGGATTCCTTATCCTGATCATTAACTTGGTCAGAACTCATCGATTATATGTCGGTTATGGGATCATCTGGTTGCTAGCTGTTACCGGGTTAATGGTTCTGGTTTCTCTTCAACCTTTGTTGGCCTTTATCACTGCATTCGTTGGCGCTCGCTTTCCCGCCTCGACGCTCAGCCTTCTCGCCTTTGTTTTTATTTTCGGAGTCCTGATTTTCTTCAGCATACAGCTTTCCCAGATATCCGCTCGGCAGATTGACATAATTCAGTCTATGGCTATCAATGAGCGCCTTGAACAGGAGGAAAAGGCTGAGAATAAGGAGCGGCAGGATTCGTGAGGGGCCTTCCTGCTGTCTGCATTTTTACAGAAACCTACTACCCGGTTGTTGGTGGAGGTGAAACCCAGGCACAGGCCCTGGCGGAGCACCTTGATGCCAATGGCTTTAATGTGAACGTAATTACCCGGCATTCACATGCCTCGTTGAAGAAAAGAGAAAAATCCGGAACAGTTACCATACATCGTCTCCCCCCGATCGGAAGTGGGCACTATAAAAAGTGGGGCTTACTCCTTACCAGCCTTCCAACACTAATTAAGCTCCGACGAAGCTACGACCTCGTTTTCGTCTCCGGATTTCGAGTGCTTGGAATTCCTGCTGTTCTCGTTAGCAGGCTGCTTGGTAAGGCTTGCGTGCTTAAAGCCGACAGCCTGGGCGAAATGTCTGGCGATTTCTTTGCAGCGGGGCTGGCCAGATTCGGGTTAAGGCCATCTTCGTTATTTTTTCGGTCGTTTCTCGCGTTGCGGAACTGGATCTTGAAGAAAGCTGATTCTTTTGTTGCTATCTCCTCCCAGGTGGCTGGCGAACTGATCACCTGCGGTGTAAACCGGAAAAAAATCCATCTAATTCCGAATGGTGTGGATACGTGCCGGTTTCATCCTGTCAATCCCTGTGGGAAATCTGAGCTGCGCCGTAAGCTGGGTCTCTCCCTGGAAGAAAAGATTGTCCTATACACAGGAAGGCTGGTTTCCTACAAGGGATTGCCGCTTTTGCTTCGTGTCTGGCGGGAGATCCAAACCAGACATCGAGATCTTAGACTTTTACTGCTGGGTTCCGGAGGCCTTGATTTACATAACTGTGAATCGGAACTGAGGGAGTACGTGGTCGCGAATGATCTTCAGGACAGCGTCCAATTTACCGGCGACGTTCGAAATGTACATGAATACCTCCAGGCGGCCGATATATTTGTTTTCCCCACCGAGAGAGAAGCCTTTGGCATATCGTTGATCGAAGCAATGGCCTGCGGTTTGCCAAGTATTTCTACCTCAGTCGGCGGGGTAAAAGATATTCTGGATCATGAGCGGAATGGTATTGTAGTAGAGGCGGGGGATCACCGGCAGCTTCTTGCTGCGCTTGAGACGTGTATCACCAGTCCCGCTTTAGCCAGCCTTCTTGGTCACGCAGCCTGGAAGACCGTCCGAGATGACTATTCAGCGGAGGTCGTGACCGAAACATATGTTAATTTATTTCAGAAGCTATGCAATCAAAATGGGCATGCCTCGTTTTGAAGTTGGAATAAGCACGGCAAATTGTTGGCGTATCACCGGCGGTTAAGGGTCCTGTTCCGCTTTCTGGCCATCGCCTTGGCTGCCCTCCACACGTGGGCCGCGATTACTAGCTACTCCATGAGTGAAGACGGCATCAGTTACCTCGATATAGGCGATGCTTATTTGAGGGGTGACTGGCAAATGGCGCTCAATTCGGTTTGGAGCCCTTTGTATGGCCTGATTCTGGGGGTGGTCATGCGAATTTCGAATCCAATTATGAAATTGGAATTCCCGGTTGTCCATTTGGTCAATTTTGCAATCTTCCTGGGTACGCTGCTTTGCTTCGAATTTTTCTGGCGGCGAGAGAATGAGTATCGCGTTACCCGAGCTGTAGATATCTCGGGAAACAGGCGAGTCGGCTTGCCGGAATGGGCCTGGATAAGTCTGGGCTATGCCCTCTTCATCTGGTCTTCCCTCAGTTTGATAAGAATTTGGACCGTCACCCCTGATATGTTGATGGCTGCTTTGGTCTACCTGGCAGCAGGTCTCGTCCTACGCATTCGCTCAGGTCAGGACCACTGGCTGACCTTCGTATTGCTGGGCATAGTGCTTGGGTTGGGCTACCTGGCCAAATCCGTAATGTTTCCGCTGGCTCTTGTCTTCCTGGCGATCAGTTTCTTCTCGGTATCAAAGCTGCGCCGGAGGCTGCCTCGCCTCATGGTCGCTCTAATTGTCTTTCTCTTGTGCGGCGCTCCTTATATCGCCGCCATATCACTGATAAAAAATCGGCTGACTTTCGGTGATGCAGGCACTTTGACTTATGTTCGGTATGTGAATAGAGTTCCCTATCCTCATTGGCAAGGCCAGCCCGTCGGCAGTGGCATCCCAAAGCATCCTTCGCGAGAAATTCTTGAGGAACCGCCTATTTATGAGTTTGGCTCACCGGTCGGAGGGACATATCCCATCTCCTACGATCCTTCATACTGGTATGAGGGCGTTGTGCCCCATGTCAATGTAAGTCAGCAAATCGCCCTGACATTGGCAAGCGCCACATTCTATCTCGATATCTTTCTTCACCAACTGGGGGTCTTGGTATTTTCCGTCTTCATTCTCTATATTGTGGGCATCCGTAGACAGGGCCGGATCGACTTTAGCCTTCGAGGTTGGGGGCTGGCTGTGGTCGCGTTGGTAGCTTTTGGAATGTATGCCCTGGTTTACGTGGAAGGAAGATACATCGGGGTATTTGTAACGCTCCTCTGTGGTGATTTGTTGTCTAACCTGAGCTTACCCAAAACACAAACACATAAAAGACTGGTATCCGCAATGAGTGCGGCGATGGTCATTTTTATGCTTCTGAATATCTTGTTTTTTAATCTGGAGGGCATTCGAGGTCTGATGGGATGGGGAGAGCCTCGGCAGCTTAATGCATCCCAGGCTCAAACACCGAGCTGGCCCGGTGAGGTAGCGGAGGAACTGCATGCACTAGGGATCGAGGCTGGTGACAAGGTGGCGATCATTGGGTATGGCTTTGGGGCATTTTGGGCCAGATTGGCTCGGGTGCAGATTGTGGCCGAGATGCTCGGATGGCAGGCGGATGATTTCTGGTCGGGGGACCTCTCCCTGCAGTCTGAGGCTCTCCAGGCATTTGCCAGTACGGGGGCTAAGGCGCTCGTTGCAGAACACGTACCCAGCTATGCATCCTTGGATGGATGGGACCAAGTTGGACAGTCAAATTATTATATCTATGTGCTAACCCGCTGATAGAGATGCTGGACGGACCCGAAACACTCGGGGTAGAGAAAATCGAACCTCGTCCCGTTATTAACGAAATAAGCGTAGTGATTCCTACGCTGGGACGGACCATTCTCAAAAAATCCCTTTACTATATCGCTACTGGGAGCGCTTGGCCTGCAAACCTGATTGTAGTCGATCAAGGTTCAGAGCCTCAGGTGGCGGCACGAATTGAGGTGCTGAACTCAATCGGGATCGCGGCCGAATATGTGTCCTCTGCTCAGCGTGGTCGCGCCGCGGGTATCAACCGCGGATTGGAACGTGTCCAAACTCGATTTGTAGCCATAACAGATGATGATTGCTTTGTTGATACGGACTGGCTGAAGCGGATGGCAGCTTGCCTGAACGATGACCCCGAGGCAATCGTCACTGGGCAGGTTGAACCGGCCGGTGAAGGTGTAATCATGGCGGTGACTTCTCGCACACCAGCCATCTACCGCCGGCCCCGGCTCACATTCGACTCTCTTTCGGGGGGGAACATGGGCACATCAATTTCTGTAATCAATCGTGTGGGCCGTTTTGATGAGGATGCTCGCTTGCGAACTGCCGAGGATGGCGAGTGGGCCTACCGGGCTTTACGGTCAGGAGTACCCATCATCTACGCCCCGCAGGTCATTGTACGGCACTTTGGCTGGCGGGATGGCCAAAATAGAGCAAATCAATATAGAAAATACGCCCGGAGTCATGGTGGATTTTATGGCAAGTATCTACGCAAGGGTGACTGG
>DASQQR010000074.1:0-8379 GCA_035643335.1 Anaerolineales bacterium | reverse complement strand
GTAACGGATAATCTCCGCCCTGGAGAGGCGGCAGCCGTCGATAATGCTGGCGTGGTTGAGTTCATCGGAGAAAACCGCATCTCCGCGGCCAACCAAGGCGGGGATAGTCCCGAGATTGGCATTAAAGCCAGATTGGAAGGTGATGGCGGATTCCACGCCCTTGAATTCAGCCAAACGCCGGTCCAGCTGAACATGCAGTTCCATCGTCCCAGCGATCGTCCGCACTGCGCCAGGACCAACGCCGTATTCATCCAGCGCCTTGCGGGCTGCTTCCACCAAAAGGGGATGGTCAGCCAATCCCAGGTAATTGTTGGAACAGAAATTAAGCACGCGTTTGCCATCTACAACCAGCCAGGCTCCCTGAGGTGAACTCAACGTGCGAATCCGGTTGTAGAGACCAGAGGCTCTTAAATTTTCCAACTCATCCTGAATCCATTGAAGTTTATCAGCCATAATCTTCCTCTTATCACTTGTTCGGTCTAATCTTCGCCCTTGTGCCTGCCCCCCGTGCCCAGGAGACGGCCAAACCAATCCGAAGCCTTTGGCAGGTCAGTGGCAGGAATCTCCTCCCCAATCCAATTCGCGGTCTGGCGCTGCTGCCACCATTTCGCCTGACCATCTCGGGCCCGTTTTAGACGCTCCAACAGTGTCTCACCGTCATTGGCCTCAATATCATCGCGGATGGCTTGAAGCGAGGCCACCAGGCCATCGATGACCCGCACCACATTTTCGTGATTGAGCAGAGCAGAAGCAACCAAAGTCTCCGGAGAGGTTGGATTGACGATGGGGAGTGTGGCCTCGGCATAAGAGCGTCCAGCCACTTTTCGCCCTTCGTTCCAGCCGGGCTGATCGACGGTGGCATTGAGCAAGGAGGCCGCCATAAGTTGCGGAAGGATGTGGGTATAAGCCATCAAGCCATCCATCTCCAGGGGGTCGGCAAAGAACGGATCGGCCCCCAGGAGGCGGGTCAGATCGGCCGCCAATTTGATCGCTTCGGAGGGCGTGTCCGGCGGGGAGACGATGGCAATTAATCCACCCCGAAACATGTCTTGACGAGCTGCATCGACGCCAAAATCAGTTCCATATAAATAAGCCGGATTGAGCACCGGGGTCAGGCCAACATAAAAGCGGCCCTCGGGGAGCAATTCCGCGGCCCAACCGGCCACCACCTCTTTCACAGGACCAGTATCCATCAGGACAGCGCCGTCCTTTAAGTCTGGCGCAACTACTGAAATGGTGTCACGAATCTGGTCAATGGGAAGTGAGAGCAAAACTAAATCCGCATCCCGAACTGCAGAGGGCAAGTTGATCATGACCTTATCGAGGGCACCGGCTTTCTCAGCACGCCGGGCTATACCAATTTCCCGGTCATGCCCGGTGCGGTGAACCAGATTCTTGTGTTCCGATAGGGCTAACCCCACCGATGTCCCAATCTGTCCTAAGCCAACAATCGTTATTTTAACGGTCATATCCACCTCAACTATTATCGTCTACGGCCTGCAATTTACGCAATAAGTGCTGCTCTGTGCTGAAATTACTGCCCAGCCCAGGATCCAATTGCTCCTGGTGCCGGCGAATTAAGTCAACTGCCAGAGGAGAGGCGCCGGCTTGCGCAGCCATTTCAGCACCCCAAGCGGGATGTTTTTCGGCGACGATGAACGGGCGACGCCAAATTCTAAAGAATGTCTCGGTCAGGAGACCTCGACGATCCGAAATATAGGATGGGTTCAAAACACCCACCGGCTCGGACCCCCAACATTTTACCCGCCCCGGGAAAAATGTCTTCCCAAGCACAATTAGAATCCGGTCCAACATAATTAAAGGAAAACGGCTCTTGCCGATATCGTGCAGCAAGGCCGCTACCAATAAATCCGGCTGGTCTTCGCCCTGATCCAGAAGGGCACGCAACACCTTCAGGCTATGCACCTTCTCACTCATTTGTAATCTCTCAAACAGCATTCGTTGAGCAGGAGTGAGCACTTCACATACCAGATCCAAGTCCTCAGGAGCCAGAGTTGCCCCCAAAGCCTGCCAGAATTGCCGGGTCCGGTAAAGAATCCGGCTGGTGTTCATCCAACTAACAGGCGCATCAAGGCCTGCATGGGTGGTCCTAAAATCCATCCCAAAATGTTGATACCAACCGCCGGGCCAAGGAACACCAGAGCGAGCAAAATGAGCGGCCCGTAGGGCCGGATCGTGTCGAGAAACCTCGACCAGGACGGGGGGAAAAAATAATCGGCGATCTTTTCCCCATCCAGGGGTGCCAGGGGAATAAGATTGAACAGCATCAAGATCAGATTAATGAGAATAAATTCGTACAGCAGCTTGTCCGGAGTGGGGAGGATCCTGCCCGGTGAGGTGATCGCGGCAAAAAGCGAAACCACCCCCAGCCGGAAGGGAATGGCAGCCACAATAGCCATCAATAAGTTTGACAGCGGGCCAGCTAAAGACACCCACATCATGGCCGCCGGCGAACGGCGCTGCAGCGCGTACGGGTTCACCTGAACCGGCTTTGCCCACCCAAAGCCCACCAGGAGCAACATCAGGGAGCCGAGAGGGTCCAGATGAGCGATCGGGTTGAGCGTCAGGCGTCCGTCCATGCGTGGGGTAGGATCCCCAAAGTTGTCCGCCGTCCAGGCATGGGCGAATTCATGCACCGCAAAAGCGGTCAGCAAAACGAAAATTCTGGCAATTAACGTAGGGAGATCGAGGTTAAATAGTCCGGGCATGGGCCAAATCAGTCACCAAATACATGATTACGATGACAGGATACCATCCTTCAAAGCGATTATACCACCCCATGATATAATGCCTCTTATGCTACCCGATCTGAATTTGGATGACGTGGTTCGCTTGCGCAAACCCCACCCTTGCGGGGGGTACGAATGGAAAATCGTGCGTCTGGGCGCGGATATCGGTCTGGAATGCCTGCGCTGCGGCCGGCGTGTAATGCTCCCCCGGCGCAAATTAGCGCGCCGGATGAAAACCCTGGTTAGCAAATCAGACGATGCCACAATCACCACCTGATTTCCCCAAAATCCTCTTCCTTTTCTCGGATACCGGGGGTGGACACCGGAGCGCAGCGCAAGCCACTATCGAAGCACTTGAATTAGAATATGACGACCGCATTCACACAACGATGGTCGATGTATTTAAGGAATATGCCCCCCCACCGCTTCAACACGTACCGGAATTATACCCTCGCATGGTACGCGCTCCGCGGGCGTGGGGTCTGGGATTTCGCCTTAGCGACGGCCAGCGCCGCGCAAGGCTGATTGACGCCAGTACCTGGCCCTATGTACGCCGTAATATCCGGGCACTGATCATCCAACACCCCAGCGATTTGATCGTCTCGGTACACCCCCTAGCTATTGCGCCGGCCCTGCGGGCCTTGCGGTCTTTGGGTAAACAGCAAGTGCCCTTAGTCACAGTCGTCACGGATCTGGTCAGTGGCCATGCGCTCTGGTACCACCGGAAAGCAGCCCTGACCCTGGTGCCGACTAAGGCGGCTTACCAGCGGGCGCTGGATTGCGGAGTGGACCCAAGGCGAGTAAGGATCGTGGGCCTTCCGGTGGCCGATCGTTTCTGCCAACCGGCGGGGGATAAGAGCGCTCTGCGCGCCCAATTAGGTTGGCCTGCGGACCGCCCGGTCATCATTCTGGTTGGGGGCGGCGAGGGCATGGGCCCGCTGGAAGAGAACGCGCATGCGATAGATGAGGCCGGACTTCCTGCCATCCTGGTGGTTATTGCCGGGCGCAATAAGGAACTCAAAACTCGCCTGGAGGCTCACAGCTGGCGCGGATCTGTTTTTATCTATGGATTCGTGCACGAGATGCCGGATTTCATGCGGGCCGCAGACATTCTTGTGACCAAGGCGGGGCCTGGCACCATCAGCGAGGCTTTGAATGCCGGTCTGCCAATGGTGCTGTACAGCCGGTTGCCCGGGCAAGAGGAAGGCAACGTGACCTATGTAACAACCAATGGGGTGGGGGTGTGGGCTCCCCAGCCGGATCTGATCGTCGAGGCGCTCAGAGATTGGATCGAGCATCCGGAACATCGCCAGGAAGCAGCCGCCACGGCGCGACGAGTGGCACGCCCGGATGCCGCCCGGCAGATTGCTCACATCTTGGCGGCAAAATTGGGGGTAGAATAGCAACTGCTTGATAAATGGAATAACTTTCTATGCGTCTATTTAAACTTCCGCGCAAGTTGCTTTTCTTGCTCTCGGGACCGCTTTTAATCGGCCTCGCAGGCTGCAATCTACCCTCGAATGCCCTGCAAACCCCTACATTGAACGTCACCCAAGCATACCAGACGGTCGAGGCCAGGCTTACCCAGGCGATCGCTCTCACTCCGGCGAAGAGCACCTCGCCATCTGCAACTCAAGGTGAGATAGCCACGCAGACGTCTTCTCCACCAACGCCACGGCCCTCGCTCACGCCGACCCAGCCCGGCACGACCAGCAGCACAACCTTACCTGCATTGTGCGATCAGGCTGCACCCGGAATTCCAATTGACGTGACGATCCCGGATGGCAGTGAGATGGAGCCCGGACAAGCATTCACCAAGATTTGGCGTTTGCAGAACGTTGGCACGTGTACCTGGACCAAGGATTATGCCTTGGTGTGGTTCTCGGGTGATAAGTTTGGCGCACCTGCCAGCGTGCCGCTGAGTGGAAACATATCGCCAGGCCAAACGGTGGATCTATCTGTGGATATGACCGCTCCTGAGAAACCGGGTACCTACCGGGGGAACTGGAAACTGCGCAACGACTCTGGGGCGCTCTTCGGGATCGGACCAAGCGGCGATTCCGCCTTTTGGGTTGAAATCGAAGTCCTCAATCTGCCCACATCAACCACAACGGCCACGCCGCCATCCACGGCTACACCCACGGTCACACCCACTGTGGGAACCCAGGTCAGCGGCTCCGCCAGCCTGGCTCCAGGGGACCAGCTCGACCTGGACAGCAACCAAATCAACCCCGGAGGCGGAGAAGATCTGTCATTTGAGACTCGCGACGAGAACCTCGCGCTGGTACCCTTAGGTAGCGCGGCCATAGCGGTCTTCGGCAGCGGCCAACCCAGTTTGAATGACTGCCAGACGGCAACGCTCAGCGGCGATCCGCTGCCGGTTGAGGGGAACTTGACCTCAGGGACTTATCTTTGCTACCGCACCAACATGGCCCTGCCAGGGTGGGCCCTGGTGACAGGTTTTGACCCCGATAGCGCTATGCTGAACCTGGATATCTTCACCTGGGCAGTCCCCTGACCACCAGGCCGAGCATGGGCATCTTATATCTGGTCGCTACTCCAATCGGGAATCTCGAGGACATCAGCGTCAGAGCGCTGCGCGTTTTGCGAGAGGTGCAGTTGATCGCAGCTGAGGATACCCGCCAGACGCGCAAACTGCTCCAACATTACGAAATCCAGACAGCAGTTACCAGTTATCACGAACACAGCAAGTTGAGCAAGCTGGGCTACGTGCTGGAGGTGCTGCAAGACGGAGAGGTCGCCCTAGTGTCAGACGCGGGGACACCCACCCTGAATGACCCAGGGTACGAGCTCGTGCGGGCCGCTTTGGAGACCGGTCATACCGTCAGCCCCATCCCCGGGCCGAGCGCGCCTATCGCCGCACTAGTAGCCTCCGGCTTGCCCACGGATTCTTTTCTTTACCTGGGTTACCTGCCGCGCAAAAAAGCTGAGCGCCGCGGGTTGTTGGAGGAGATCCGGGATCTGCCTTTTACCCTGATCTTTCTGGAAGCGCCGCACCGGCTGTTAGCCTCACTGGAGGATCTGGATGCGGTGCTGGGCAATCGCCAGGTCGCAGTGGCTCGAGAGCTGACCAAGTTGTACGAAGAAATCTTCCGGGGGAACCTACAGGAAGCGCAGGCACACTTTGCGGCTCAGCCTCCTCGGGGCGAGTTCACCCTAGTAATCGGAGGCCGGCCGGCTGGTGAGATGCGCTGGACCGAGGCACATCTGCGCTCCGAATTGAGCGCTCGCCTCGACCGGGGGGACCCGCCTTCACAAATTGCCAGCCAGGTCGCTTCAGAATCCCGCTGGCCGCGCAGAAAAGTGTACCAGCTAATCCTCAAGCTGCGTCACTCGAAATAGCAAGACCTATTGGCAATTTGGAGGTGTTGGACAGGGACTCGGCTCATGACTTTCTGACCGTGCTTTTCGTTTGCCCGAAGGGTATAATCTCATTAAAAGGGAGAAAATCATGAAGTGCGTGGTTTGTAAACAGGCTGAAACCAGACCGAGTACGACATCGGTCTTACTCGAGCGAGATGGACGCACGTTGGTGATTAAAAATGTCCCAGCACGGGTATGCGAGAATTGTGGTGAAGCTTATGTCGACGAGAAAGTGACAGATGAATTGCTCGAACAGGCGGAGGAGCTCGTGCAGACGGGCACCCAGGTTGAAATTCGCCAGTACACGGTCGCCTGAACAAAACCAAAATATTTAGAGGAGCCCCGGCTATGAATCTTGATGATGTTTCTGCATTCGCCAAAATTGACACCCAGGATATGATCTCTGAGATTGATGGTCTGCCGGACCAACTGCTGGCGGCCTGGGATTTGGGGAAGAATCTCAGCCTTCCGGACTGGGATGGCATTCAACACGTGTTGGTGTCCGGGATGGGCGGTTCCGCCATCGGTGCCGATCTGGTGAGGGCCTATGTGTCTCCGGCATGTCCGGTGCCGGTCATCACGCAGCGCAACTACGGGCTTCCCGCCTGGGCAAAGGGGCCTGAGACCCTGGTGATCGCCTCGTCTCACTCGGGGAACACGGAAGAAACCCTTTCAACCTACGATAAAGCCGTGGAGAGGGGCTGCCGCATGCTGGCAGTGACCACTGGCGGCAAGCTCGCACAGGCCGCACAAAAAAATGGAGTCCCCTTATGGCGGTTCGAGCACCAAGGCCAGCCGCGCGCCGCGGTGGGATACTCTTTTGGTTTGCTTTTGGCGATCCTGCATCACCTGGGGTTGGTTCCAGATGCGCAGGAGGAACTAGACACAGCTGTCTCCGCGATGCGCGCGCAGCAAGAGAGCCTGAGGGCCGAGGTACCGGTGGTCGAGAACCCGGCGAAACGGATGGCCGGGCAGCTGTTTGGACGCTGGGTAGCGGTGCTTGGGGCGGATATCCTGGCTCCCGTAGCGCGGCGATGGAAAGGCCAAATCAGCGAGATTGCCAAGGCCTGGGGACAGTTTGAGTTCCTGCCCGAATCGGATCACAACACCCTGGCCGGGTTATACAATCCTGAGGGCGCCCTCTCAAACACTTTCGTGCTTTTCCTGCGGGCAGCCTCTTACCACCCTCGCAACCAGCTGCGCACCGAATTAACCAAAAAAGCCTTTATGCTCGAAGGCCTGAACACGGATTTCATCGATGCTCAGGGAGAAACATCCCTGGCGCACCTGTGGACTGCGCTGCACTTTGGAGATTACACGGCTTACTATCTCGCCATGGCTTATGGCGTCGATCCTACCCCAGTAGAAGCGATCGAAAGCTTTAAGCAGGAAATGCGCCAGGCCGGCTGAAAACCTCAGAATAACTGCAAGACAGCCAGCCCCATTACCACCCCCAGGGCCATCCCGGCGACCACGTCGGAGAGATAATGGACGCCCATCATCACGCGCGCCAAACCGACCAGCGGCGCCCAAAGGAGCAAGGCACCGGCGAACCAGGCCGGACCGAGCGCCAGGGCCAGGACGGCCAACATGACGACCCGCGCAGCATGTCCGGATGGAAATGAATGGGGGTCCGTACTGCGATAGATCTGCCCCCATTGCCCTTCCGGTCGCCTGCGCCGGACGCTAAATTTAATCAGCATAACGATCACCGCGGTCAGCACCACGCTAGCGGCCATCACTAGTGCCCTGTATTTCCAGGCCTGACCCCCCCACAGCCAGACCACAGCCAGGCCCAATAACCAGAACCAGGAATCGCCTGAATGGGCCAGGATGACGGCGAGAATACGCACAATCGAAGATTGTTCTGCAAACCGCAGCGAGGTCGAAAGCCGGGCATCCTGCCTCAGCAAGCGTTGCATCATGCCGGAACTTCTCGAGCCAAGTCCTTACGCAAAATCTCTAATTGACCAGGTTTGTCGATATCCATCCCAATTTCGGCGTAGGGGCTGAAGATAACCCTCCCACTGATATCCAGCCGTTCACACACGCGTTTGAGGCCGCTCTCAAGATTCAGCTGGCGAAGCAGGAGCAAAAGCAGGGTGCCGAAACCGATCAATGAGGCCTGCTTAAAAACGTTTTTACGGGCAGCCAGGATACGCATCCAAATCTCCTCATTGACGGTTACCATGGAAGTCCGGATCATGTTCATATCCCCCCCGCAAACCTCGCCATCCTTCAAGTG
>DASQQR010000073.1:0-5109 GCA_035643335.1 Anaerolineales bacterium | reverse complement strand
TTTCAGTGAAGCTAAACCTAATGATGCGCCATCCCTTATCCATCTGGATGGATTGTCCAATTGTTTGATGAGTA
Organism: Anaerolineales bacterium; assembly: GCA_035643335.1. Classification (GTDB taxonomy): domain Bacteria; phylum Chloroflexota; class Anaerolineae; order Anaerolineales; family UBA4823; genus DASQQR01. Next base: position 5,035 of record DASQQR010000073.1, on the reverse strand, counting down.
ATCTTAGCCTAGATAGATTAGTATTGGGATCCTGTATACGACCCAGGAATCGTAGAGTATCGAAAATGACTTCTTCATTTCCAGTCCGCGTATCAATTAATCTATCTATATAATGTATGGCTTTGGATCCAGTTTGAAGCATAATCTCACGCAACTTCTGCTCAAACATTTCAATTTCCAAATCGTTAGGGTTTAATGGTTCTCTGCTGATTAATTCTGTGAGCTGTTGATAAATATCTGTTGAGGATTCGTCCTCAATGCTGGCAGCTTCACTCGAAGCCCTCCACTGCGATCCAATACCCGGTAAACTTGTAAGACGCAATTGGCCGACCCCATACAAATACTTCGATAGTTCTGAAGTCAAAACAGATCTAAATAGGATACTTGCCAAACTTGAAGCGTCGGTTTCCAATCTCCTGTTGATTATCAGACTCGAAACAGTTTGCTCTTGATCATATAAACTCGCTTGATCGCTAACTTCGTATAAATTGGACTTAAATAGAGATGGAGCAGATGTGGGATAAGCCAATAGGGCATCAAGCGGGTTATTTTCTAGTTCTTCAACCGTACTTGCTGATGCTATCATTGTACATCTCCTTCCTCTACGATTTCAACTGCTAACTCGATAAGTTCATTTAATATTGGTCTGTATCTATCCTTGGATATCGAATTTTCATTCGACTGGTCAGTATTTATGTCTAATTCTAGTTTAATCGCGAAATTTCGCTCGCCAAGGAGTGGGTTTAGCCTAACGCCGCCTAACTGGAAACCCACGACTTGATGCACAGAGACTGACCACTTATTTAATCGGTTTAATTTAATTCCTGGATTCCCCGTCTTTGACACCCTCCATCGATTTATCTGATACATTAAATCTGAAACATTATGTGGGTCGATATCAAGAGATTGAATATATTCAGATAAACGCGAAAATCCATCGATTTCATTTTCTACTGGAGACAGCAGAATGACCCCAAAAGCTATTCTAATCAGTTCCGGACACAGTTCGCTCTTGAGCCATTCTTGAACCAAAGGTTGGAATTTTGTAATGGCTTCAGGAAAATTACCCAATGACGATTCCCTAGGATCGGTAGATGGCCGATCCTTCATGGAAGTCATTGCCCAATGAATTCGATCAGGCTGAACAACAAGTTGCAAAACTAAATTATCGTTTCTTCCTAGGATAGTTGTTTGCCCAATTTCTCGATCAGATTTTAATTCATCAACGGGAATTCCTGCTATTTGCTTGAAAGTTTCCTGAGGATCAATTTGCGTTCCTATTATTGGGAACACTGTAAGACGAAGGGTTTCAGGGTACCAATCGTCGAGATTTCTAATCGCCATCGAGTTCCTCTCCATTTACAGAAGGGACTTCGAACTTAGGAGTATGAGATAAATGGATTGTTAAAAAGTTATGATAAGCCCTAGTCCATTCAAATTCTATCATAAATAGAGCGATTTCAATCAGGTTTCAGGTTAGGTTATTTTTATATTCGCAGTATTCAACTAATCACAATTGTTAAGTGATTTTATTATCGAAAGATTGCTTGTTGTACAAATACCTTTGTAAAACCGATATCAATTCAACAAAACAAAAAACGTTAAGCGATAATAAGCCGTTTTTTGTTTTGTTAGCGTAGGTTTTGTGCAACCAGAGTACAAAGTGCTTAAATCGTCAAAAATGTGCATTTTCTAAAAATGGCAACGGGAGCTGCACTGCCCATTGCTGTTTTACTGAAAGGGACCGGCCTGCGAACAGGCTGTGGTCCGTGAACATTAACAAGCAACCTTGATCCTGCCAATCCACCCAGGCCGAAGTATGCGCGCCCACCTTAACCTGCTCTTTCACCTTGGGACTGGCGCTGTTCTGCCATCCGGAAGGGATTTGGGGGCACTGCTTGCTGAGCCAGTGCGCCGCCCAGCGCACGAAATTAGCGGCGAAGACAGCGAACTGCTCCTGGAGAAAGATGGCCGGGGCCGCGCGAACCTTCAGGTGGTGCATGGCGAACACGTTTTTGCCTTCCTTGATGCCTGCTTCGATCAGTTGGCGAGTGTTGTAGCGGTGAAACCAGCCAGATAGATCAGTGGTGACCGGATCATTGCCGAAGTGGATGAGCGTGCCATGTCGTTGGGTCTGGCCGGTATGGAAGCGCTCCAGGGCGACATCGAGGGCATAGGGGAAATCGGGGAAGCGTTCGCCCTTCCAGGCGATCATCTCGGCATTGCCGCCAACCCGTGTCCAGTGGGTCTGCGGGATCACTCGCTTCTTCAGGCGTGGGGTGAGCCAGTCACTGTAGGGTTTGATGTAGGTTTCATACCCCATTTCGATGGCCAACGCCACGTTTTCCCGCGAGCCAAAGCCGGCGTCCAGGCGAAAATCGGCCTGAATGGGGCATAGATTGGTGCGGTTCTCTTGCTCAAATTGCGCCAGGCGCTCAGAAAGCCGCAGGATTTCGGCCTGCTGAACCAGGCTCTGCCGTTGGCGGCGACGCAACTGTTTTTCCAGTTTCGGGAGTTGCTGCTCCAACCGCCCTCGGCGGCGTTCCAGCATGTTCAACCACTGGCGGGCTTTGGCAAGAGCGCTGTAGGGACGCTCGGGACGCTGGCGGTGGCGATATTGAGCTTCCAGTTCAAGAACCGCCGCTCCTTGTTCAGCATATTGCTGGCGGGTCTCCGTGAGCCGGGCTTGCGCCTGTTCCAAGACCTCTTGAGACTCCTGCGCCTTGGTCTGGCACGTCTGGCATTCAGCCTCCCGGGTGCGAATGCGCTCACGCAGCAAGTCCGTCCGTCGCCCGGGACGCAAGCCGGTCTTGGCTTCGGCGGCCCGGATCAGCGCCTCGGCTTGGGTGCAGGAAACCGTATCCCCTGGGTGAGGAGCCACCGATAGCCAGGAGCGACCATAGAAGGGGCTGTGCAAGCTAACCATTGCCGCCTGATAGCCAAGCTGCAGGCCATCTCCCATATGTCCATAGGCTACTCCCGGATAGGTCGTGCTGGTGTTGGAGACCGGGCGGGCGGTGAGATCGCCATCGTAGGTCAGACGACCCGAGCTTTGCAAGGCCCGCATGACCTCTCCGGCCAGGATCGGTCGGCTAATCCTCTCTAACACAGCGGTGATTTGCTCTGCCTCCGCCTGGGTCAGGCCAGCAAGCGTGCGGCTGACGCCGCTGTAGTCGGCCCAACCGGCTTGCCCCCAGGACTTGGCTACCGCCTGATCCTGGTCAATCGGATGCGCCGAGCGGCTGAGATCTTGCAGATGCTCTAGCCCGGCCAGGATGGCGACCAGGAATTCTAGGACCTTTCTCTGCGGGCTGTGTGCCATTGTCTTCTGGTGGAGCGAGACTGACTGGATTTGATCGACCAATCCGATGCTCTGGGCAAACTGGCCCCATACGACCAGCATAGCGTGCTGGGTCAGCGTCCCCGGTTGATTTTGGCTCATGGCAACTCCCTTCCGGCGTTACCATGAGCCTACCCGATCAAGGTTCAGTTGTAAAAGTGCAGATTTTTGCCAAAAAAAGCAATTTGCTCGCTGATTGCACAAAAGTTACGTTAGTTGCTTTTCGGTCGCTAAAAGCTATTTTCCGAGCCAAACAGCGATTGCACTGATCATTGCGCTAACGGTGGAGCCAATCACTAACTATAACAATTTACTGAAGTTTTGAATTGTCTGGTATACCTTATACATCTGTCCTTTTAAGCCTGGCTCGTCGTCCTTCCCATATAGCAGGTCATCATGGTCCTGAACGGTTCTTACATTTTGGGCCACCTTCGTGATCCATCCCGCATCGCCATTCTTACCATATAAGGCTCTCTGGTGGGCCTCGACAAGCGGGATGAAGTGGTCAAGAAGCTGGTTCGTCAGGGCGACCTCAGATTTTATCTCAATTACCGCTTCTAAAAGCGCCTCCCAAGGCGCTTGTTCATTTGAGGACATGTTCTCCTCAAGATAAGATTTTTCGTACTCCTGCGACGATGGCCTGATCAACGGGTTCCCATCCATCGAAGCCGGGCTGCGTGCCGGCTTACCTGTGCTCTAGGTATATTTACTCGAATTCATTTGAGTCAAAAATTGCGTACCGACATTCAGGTGATCTCAGGCATTATTGTCTCCTGCAATCGTGAATTTCTTCACTAATTTGACATTAAGGATTTTTGCTGTAATAATTGATCTATTGTATCCCCTTACTGTTGTGAATTAATCAAAATTATTACCGGTATCGTTGATGAAGAAATTCACGGTTGCACCTTGAGCCAAAGCGCGACGTCGAATTCAAAGTTTGATTTATGTCAGAAAGGAGGTCACCGCCAAGAAGATAGAGAAAACGCTTTCCTTCAAATAACCTTATTGAACGTCATGACTCGCATAGTAATTAAGGAGAATGCAAATGAATTTCAAACATTTAACCGTTGGGATCTTACTGTTATTCCTGGCGCTGGCTCTCGCAGCTTGTGCAGGCGCTGAAGGGCCCCAAGGGCCTGCTGGCCCCGCTGGCCCACCCGGCCCGCAAGGCCCTGCTGGCCCCGCAGGCCCTGCTGGCCCCCAGGGCGAGGCCGGGCCAGCTGCGGAGATGACCGAACTCACCTGCACGCAATGCCACAACGATACGACCATGATCAGCGGGAGGGAAGCGAGCTGGAGCACATCCTTGCATGGAACCGGTGACGCCTTCCTGCGAGGGACCAGCTCAGACTGCGCCGGTTGCCACTCCGGCGGCGCTTTCAGCCAGAGGGTCGCAGCGGGTCTAAGCCCGGCCGAGGTTGAGGAGGGAGATCCTCACCCGACCCGACCAGACTGCCGTGCCTGCCACCAGATCCATACCACATTCACTGCTGAGGACTTCGCCCTGGAGACCACCGAACCCGTGGCGCTCTTTGCCGTCGAAGGGGCGACTTTCGATGGCGGCATGGGTAACCTGTGCGCCAACTGCCACCAGCCGCGGCGAGGCTTCCCTGCGGCAGAAGATGGCGTGATCACGGGTATCAGCGAGCACTGGGGGCCTCACCACGGACCGCAGAGCGCCATGCTGCTCGG
>DASQQR010000072.1:0-9248 GCA_035643335.1 Anaerolineales bacterium | reverse complement strand
TTGCGAGAAAACATTCAAAAAGTGATCGTCGGCAAGGATGAGATCATAAACCTAGCCCTGGTAGCTGTGCTTTGCGAGGGACATATCCTGCTCGAGGACGTGCCAGGTATTGGGAAGACCACCCTAGCGAGGGCGCTAGCAGCTTCATTGGGGTGTACTTTTCGGCGGATCCAGTTCACACCGGATTTGCTGCCCTCGGATGTCACCGGCCTGAGCTGGTTCAACCAAAAGGAGCAAATCTTCGAATTTCGCGCTGGTCCGATCATCAGCCAGGTCGTGCTGGCTGACGAGATCAATCGAGCCACCCCACGCACCCAATCGGCGCTCCTCGAGGCCATGCAAGAGCGGCAGATTACGGTGGATGGCGTGACTCGTCCCCTGCCCCGGCCTTTTCTGGTTATGGCCACCCAAAACCCGGTAGAGTTAGAGGGCACCTTTCCGCTTCCGGAGGCCCAAGTTGATCGCTTCTTGCTGAGGGTCGTGATCGGATACCCTTCGCAAGAGGAAGAAAACACTATCCTGGAACGCTTTCGGGCCAGCGATCCGCTTCCGGAACTGGAGCCGGTCACCACGCCTGAGGAAATCGTTCGCTTACAGGACACTCGCCGCGAGGTGCGGGTTGAGGAGTCAGTAAGGGACTACATTGTCAGAGTTGCCCGGGCAACCCGTGACCACCCAGAGATCGAATTGGGTGCAAGCCCGCGAGCGACGCTCGCCCTGTATTGGTCTTCCCAGGCCTGGGCTGGCATTGATGGGCGCGATTTCGTGCTGCCGGATGATGTCAAATTCATGGCTCCGCACGTGCTTACTCACCGGTTGATGATCTCGCCCCAGGCGCAGTTACGAGGCCGGCAGCCGCAGGAGCTGGTAGCGGATATCGTTGACGCAGTGCCTGTGCCGGTGGAGGGTTGAGTTGGAATCTGGTCAATGGTTGCCCTTACTGGCAATCCTTTTCATCTTTGGATTAATATTCCGCATCCCGCTGCTAGCCGTATTTTCGAGCATGCTGCTGGTAGTGATCGGCCTGGCGAGTTGGTGGCAGCGGCATTCCCTGGATGGGGTGATTTACAAACGGCGGCCTCACTACCGGCGCTCCTTCCCCGGCGAGGAGGTGCCCCTGACCCTGGAGGTAGAGAACCGCAAGCTATTGCCAATCTCATGGTTGCGCATCAGGGATCCCTGGCCGAAAGCCATTGGACCAGAGGATGAGGAAGTATTGGCGCCCACCCACATACCTACGGAGGGTTTGCTGACCAATGTCTTCAGCCTGCGCTGGTTCGAACGTGCCCGCCGCAAATATACACTGCTATTTCGCAAGCGGGGCAAATACTCGGTGGGCCCTGTGCGCCTCGAATCCGGCGATTTGTTCGGTTTGTACGAAAAGTTTGGCGAACAAGGTCCGATAGAAATCTTTACTGTCTTTCCCAGCTTGCTTCCATTCCGGGACCTGGATCTTCCCGCCGAAGACCCTTTCGGTGACCGCCGTTCACGCCGCCGCTTATATGAAGACCCCAACCAGCCTATCGGGGTGCGCGATTACCACCCCGAAGATAGCTTTCGCCGGGTGCACTGGCCCGCAACCGCACACACCGGAGAATTGCAGGTTAAGGTATACCAACCCACTTCGGCCAATGTGATGGTAGTTTGTTTGAACGTGTCCACCTTTGCGCGCCATTGGGAGGGTACTTATCCGGAATTGCTGGAACATGTCGTGAAGGTGGCAGCCACCCTGGTGGACAAAGGTATTCAGGAAGGTTACCGGGTAGGTCTTATCTCAAACGGCTGTTTGGCTCATGCCGACCAGCCTTTTCGGATCCCTCCTGGCCGGTCGCCCAAACAGCTGGCAACTCTATTAGAAGCACTGGCTGGGGTGACCCCGGTAGTTACTTCTCCATTCGAGCGTTTCCTCATCAAGGAGGTTCCTCGACTTCCGTATGGAGCTACATTGTTAATTGTCACGGGTGTCACTACCCCTGAGCTAGCCGAGACACTGGTCAAGCTAAGGCAGAAAGGACGGCAAATCACTTTGCTCTCCTTCGCGCAGCAGCCGCCTCCAGAGGTCCAAGGAATTCGTATTTTCCACCATCCATTTGAGGAGCCAGCGTTCAGTGAATAAGCTGAATCCCTGGGCTGAACTGGCTGCTTGCGGTGTGCTGATCATGAATCTGTGCTGGATCGTGCCATGGTTGCGACTGTTTGCCGGTGCCAACTTTACTGCCCCGGATTGGCTTACCTATGCGGTAATGGGCTGCGTCCTGGGAGTGATCTACATAGCAGGCCGGATCGGGGGCTGGCTGCACCTGAAGTCCAACATACAAGCAGGCGTTGCTGCGTTTTTGGTCATTGCCAGCATCTTACTGGCAATAAAAGCTCTGATGCCATCCTTGAGGGTGGGCGAGATCGGCGCGGCGATTAACGGGAGCGCGATCGGCGGCTGGCAGGAGGCAACGACGGTAATCCCCAGCGAATTCCTGATCGCCTTGACTGTGCTGCTAGTGTGGTGGCGAGGTTTGAGCCTATCACGCCAGCAGATGGGGCCCTTCTCAGTTCAACGTAATTTCCGAACCGGCATTCTCATTCTATCGTTTTTCGGTGTGCTCCTGGCGCGTACGTCGAACGCGATCCAGCCTGTGTGGATTTATTTGGTGTACTTGTTTTCTGGTTTGCTGGCTTTGGGCGCGGCCAGGATCGCGGTTTTGGAAGGATTCACTGGAGCCGAGCGTACACCTTTGAACCGGCGCTGGCTGTCTGGTCTCACGACGGGGATCCTTTCGGTTCTTGCGGCGGCCTCACTGGCTGCCGCGGTTATCATGGGACAGATTGACCGCCTGGCTGTATGGATCCAGGATGCGATTTACTTCTTGGGTCTGGTAGCTCTCAGCCCTCTTCTCTTGCTAGCATCTTTGCTGTCCATGCTGTGGGGGCGATTTATTTCTGCGTCTCCCGGAGTGCCCCCTCCTGCGATAACTCCCATGCCTGAGCCAGAGTCGCCCTTGATCCCATCGACTCAAATCACCTCGCTAATCAAGCAAAGCAATGCCGACCTAGTCGAAGCGTTCAAATTCGTGCTCCTTTGGGGCTCGGTTGTCCTGGCGATTCTTCTTCTGATCGCACTTTTGCGGCGCGTATTGGGAACTTATATGCTAATCAACAGATCTCAGAAGGCTGAATTGAGCACCTATGAGCGCCTGGGTGATTTGGCAAGCCTGTTGCGTGCATCGCTGCTTGGTGAAGCCCGAGAGGCGGTGGAGGGGTTGTCCAGACGATTAAACCGCGGCGAACGCTTGCTGGCTGCTGCCAGGATCCGCCGGATTTACTGCCAATTACTTGATCTCTCAAAGGATCTGGGCGCACTGCGCCCGGCGTCAAAAACGCCCCTGGAATTCTTGAAAACACTGGAGATGTTTTTTCCCGGACTCTCGGAGGACTTGTGCATTATCACGGATGCCTATATCCGCGTGCGCTATGGTGAGTATCCTGAAACCCAAGAGCAGATCGATGCAGTTGAAAAAGCCTGGTTGCGAGTGCGCGCTTTTGGCGAATCTAACCGGCAAAAACTAGGCGGCCGGCATGAATTTGCCCAGCCTGGATGATCCGCACCCGGATTCTTGTTATAGCTTTACTAATATTGGGTGATTGTCTATGGACGGAAAATCGATGGTCTCTCGATTACTAGCTGGAGTGACCCTTCCCCACTGGAAACCTTGGCGAGAGGTGGCGATCCTGGGGCTGATTGTCATGGAGTTGTGCTGGATCGTACCGTGGTTCCGTTCATTCACCCCAGCCACCCACGCCATATCGCCGGCACGCGCCTTTCTGATCCTGGGAGGCATGTTGCTGTCCGTTCACGTGTTAGTGCGCTGGATGAATTATACCTATCTGCGCATGGATTACCGGCGTGCCGCTTTGGTGATCCTATTCGCGCTCAGTTTTCTGCTTGGGTTAAGAACACTGCTATACGAACAGGAATCTCTGCCGCTGAGGGAGCTAATCAACCGACCGCTGCGGGCATTTACCGATTGGTCAGGCTTGATCCCCAATGAATTCTTGCTCCTTTTGTTTGTGTTGCTGATCTGCAGGCGAGGCATATCCCTGGCTCAAGCTTCTGTTGGTCCGATACTGGTAAAGAGAAATTTTCAGGTAGGCATCCTTTTGTTCCTAGCCTTCGTATTTCTCAATACGATTGCAACTGGAGAAACACCGGGGTTCCTGCTTTACCTGTTCACGTTTGCCGGCTTGATCGCCATGGCAGCCTCCCGTATTTACGTTTTGAGTAAACTGCGTGGAGGCAGCCAGAGTCCATTTGACCGGCGCTGGTTCTTAGGGATAATCTTGTCGACAGCAGGAGTAGTAGGTCTGGCTGCCTCAATCGCTGGTTTGGCCAGCTTCAGACTGTTGTTCTTGGAGCGAATTTTCAGTCTGCTCTTTCAAGTCTTCGCCTTTACAATCATGATCCTCATCACGCCGATCATCTATCTGCTGGTACTGTTGGTTCGCCGGTTTCACTTCCCCTCAGATGCAGCACTCAGGTTGTTAAGCGCTCTGGAACAATTACGAACGACCCTGATGCAACTTGCGGGCAGATTTGCTTTGAGGCTGGATTTTTTGGGATGGTTGTCAAACCTTAAACCCGCGCTCCTATGGAGTATTGGAATCGTTCTGGTTTTGCTAGTAGTGGCAAGCCTAACCCGTTGGTGGATCAAGGAGCAGGCAAAGGAGGCCGACGAACACCAATCTCTGCTGGACCGTGGTGATTTGCTGCGCCTCTTAGGGCGATCCTTAAAGAACCGCCTGCTGCAACTGGGCCAGGGGTTAGCGCAGTTAGCCCGCCTGGGATATGGCCAACGTTTGCTGGCCGCGGCTCGCATCCGGCAGATTTATGCTGAATTGATGGACCTCAGCGAGGAGCTAAACACTCCACGGGCAGAAGCTCAAACCCCTCTGGAATTTTTGCCCACCCTGATGAATGTATTCCCCGGACGAGAAATCGAACTCAATACCATCACCCAGGCCTACCTGCGAGTGCGCTACGGAGAATTGCCGGAGACCCGCGCCGAGGTGGTAGAGGTAGAAACAGCCTGGAAGCGGATCAACTCTGAGGGGAGAGAGCGCATCAGCAACAAGCAGGAAAAAATAGGTGCGGCGTAGGGCATTGCTGGTAACTCCCCATTGCGCGGCACCTTCTGGTAGATGGTTCACTTAGGACGAGATTTCAAAGCGTCCGAATGTCAATCACTTTCTCAACAAGCGGCTCCAACTCGGCGACCAGTCTTTTCTCCTCAATTCCGGATACTTTAAAGGTGACGAGACGATTTGAGGGGTCCTCCCCCGTGAATTGGCCGAAGGCGACGATGTTGCCGCCCAATTTGGCTATCGTTTCAGTCAGCTTCGCCAACTGGCCGGGCTGGTCCAGCACCAGAACGGTGCCGCGCACACCAGGTTCTCGGGCCCCCATGAGTTCAAGGAAAATCTTGAACAAATCGGTCTCTGTGATGATGCCGACTACGTGACCGTCTCGCATCACGGGCAGGCCGCCGATCTTATTGTCTGCCATGATGCGGGCAGCTTCTTCAATGGGTGTGTCTGCGGTAACTGTCAGGACGTTCTTGGTCATCACATCTCTGACTCTGATCTTGCTCAACAAATAATTCATCTCCCAGACGCTCAGAGAGGTGGCCGGGGATGGGGAGGCGTTGAGCAAGTCCTTGTCCGAGATAATACCCACCATTTTGCCGTCCTTAACCACTGGAGTACGGCGGATTCGCTCGCGCTTCATCAGATTGAGGGCGTCGGTGATGGGCATATCCGGATTGATCGATATGACCGGGTGAGACATGCGTTCGCCAACGAGCATAATGGCCTCCTTATCAGGGGGTCGTGATCAGGCCTCGAACGTTCACAAACCCCAGATCCGGGTCTCATCTCCCTAAAGGGCAAGACCCTTCTTTAACCTTAGCAGAAACTGCGGTCTTTATATAGTGCTATTGTTCACAAAAGCAGCATGAAGTTAAGCGCCGGGTTCCAAGTCAGAGCCCTAGATATGCCGCTCGCACATGCTCGTTCCTAGCCAGATCCCGACTGGGACCCTCGAGCTCGATTTTTCCTTGCGAGAGCACATAGCCGTAATCACTGACAGCCAAAGCCATTTGCACATTTTGCTCGACCAATAGCAGCGTAATGCCCAGCTCTTTGAGCTGGTTAAGGGTATCAAATAGCTGCAAAACCAGGACCGGCGCCAAGCCAAGGGAAAGCTCATCGATCATCAACACTTTGGGCTCAGCCATGATGCCGCGCGCCACTGCCAGCATTTGCTGCTCGCCCCCACTCAAGGTCCCGGCCTTTTGGTTTTTACGTTCTCTCAGCCGAGGGAGCAACTCGTATACTCTTTCCAGGTTGCGTTCAAAATGAGGTTGGGCGCGTTGTGGGGTGGCACCCATCTCAAGGTTTTCGGCAACGGACATATCGGTGAACAGCTGGCGACCTTCTGGCACCATCACCAGCCCCATATCCGCTTTTGTATAGGGCGGTAGCCTGCTAACGTCTTCGCCTTCGAACCAAATCGACCCCTCCCAGGGCGGGATGAGCCCCATAACGGTGCGCAAGAGGGTCGTTTTCCCAACGCCGTTCCCTCCGACCAAGGAGGTCAATCTGCTCTCTTCGAGAGCCATGGTGGCGCCCCACAGGATTTGAACCTCGCCATAGCCAGAGGCTACGTCACGTATTTCCAGTATCGCCATTACTCTGCTCCATCAGCCGTTCGGCTATCTTCGGGTCACCAAGGTAAGCTTCAATGACTTTCTCATCATTAGCGATGTGCTCGGGCGAACCTTCTGCGATCTGTTCGCCATAATCGAGGACGATGATGCGATCCGATACATTCATGATAGCGTGCATCACATGCTCGATCATGATGATCGTTATGCCTTGACTACGAATTTGGCGAATCGTCTGCAGCATTTCAGTGATCTCCGAGGAGTTCAGACCTGCAAGGACTTCGTCGAGAAGCAGCAGATAGGGCCTCGAAGCCAACGCCCGGGCCATCTCCAGGCGTTTCTTTTCAGCCACATTCAGGCTGCCGGCAGTTTGATCGGCGCGCGAGCCAAGACCCACGAATTTCAGGACCTCATCCGCCGTGGCAGCGGCTTCTCGCAAGCTGAGTCCATGCCTACCGAAGCATCCCCCCACCATAACGTTCTCACGCACAGAAAGTTCATTGAGAGGGCGGACAATCTGGTGCGTGCGCGCCAATCCCTTGCGGGCGACGTAGTAGGGTTTGATCCCGGTGATGTCCTCGCCGCGGAAAAGCACCTTGCCCTGGTTAGGCGGGTAAATGCCGTTGACCACATTAAATAACGTGGTTTTGCCGGCGCCATTGGGGCCAATCAATCCCAGGATTTGCTTTTCTGGCAGGTCAAACGTGACTTTAGAAAGCGCCTGCAACCCGCCGAAACGCTTGGATACGGCTTGCACTTGTAGGATCATGGCAATACCCTTCTCAGAACTGGAAAGCGGTTGCGCAGCCAACCAATCGCACCGGCTGGAATGAACAGGATGATCACCAGGAGCAGTGCTCCTGCCACCGCCAGCTGGATGTTCTTGAAAAGCGGCGTCGTCAGGAGGAAGCCGCGTAGGCGCTGGTATCCGGCCGCTCCGATGATGGGTCCGAGCACTGTCCCAAACCCGCCCAACATAACCATGACCAGGAGCTCAATAGAGAAGCTTAGACGAAACGCGTCACGGGGTTCAACGTTCCCATTTTTGAAGAAGAACAAAACCCCGACCATCCCAGGCAAGATGGCTGAAAGCACGAAAGCCCAGGTTTTGGCATTTGGAGTGGTCACTCCCATCACCTCAGCCGCGTCCTCGTCCTCCCGGATGGCGACCAGGCCCAGGCCGAACTTGCTGGTTTTGACCAGATAACTGAGCACGATGGCGGCCAACGCCAGGGCGACGAGCAAGTAATAAGTCAACCAGAGGGCACGCGCGGCGCCGCCGTAGTTGTTGTAAACCCGGAAGTTTAGGGTAAGGCCTACCGGTCCACCGAAGGGTTCAAAGTTGTTTATGAAAGCTCGCACCGCCTCGTTGACGCCAATGGTTGCCAAAGCGAAATAAGCACCTCGCAAGCGTAAGATGGCTTTTCCCAGAAGGAAAGCCAGCAATGCAGCGGATGCGCCACCGCCCAGGATGGCGAGCCATAGAGAAATATTCTGCACGGACAGCATATAAAAGCCCACGTACCCTCCGAGACCGAAGAATACGATATGGCCGAAGCTTACGTAGCCCGTGTAGCCCAGGATGATGTTTAAACTGGAGGCCAGTACTACAGAAAGCAGTACGGTGAAGAGTACCTCGCGAGTGGCTGCTTCCTGGGTCAGGATTGGCCACAGGCTGGCCAAAAACACCGCCCCTAGGGTCAGCCAGATACCTGGATTGCGCCAGGTTCCTAAGGATCTTGGCTGGATCACCGGTTGGGCGACCGTTGCGGAATCGCTGCTCGAGGTGTTCATTGCTTCGCTCCAAAAAGACCAGTCGGGCGTACTAACAGAATGGCGATAAACAGGACAAACTCGAGCACAGGAACCCAGGTAACGGGTAGGAATCTAGGAATGATGCCCTCAATCGTGCCCAGGATTAGACCACCGGCCAGTGCGCCCAGCGGGTTTCCCAGCCCACCCAAGACACCGATCACAAAGCTTTTTAACTCATAGGCACCACCCGATAAAATGGTGAAGGGGAAGAAAGTGGCAATCAAGCCTCCGGCGATAGCAGCCAGCATTGTTCCCAGGCCAAAGCTCACCGCCAGGAAGCGCGCGGAAGGGATGCCCATCAGTTCAGCGGCGTCGCGGTTGTTAGCCACCGCGCGTATGTATTTTCCGGGCCTGGTCCGGTAAAGGAACAAATATAACCCGCCCGTCACAATGATCGCCGCCACGGCCGCCACTAAACGAGTGCTCTGCACGATAATCGGCCCTGCGCTTACGCTTCCCAATGAAAAATTAACCGTGAACGGTGTGGTGGTAAAGATCGCGGTGCCGATCCCGATAATGATCATATTGACCGCAAAAGTAGCCAACAGTGTGGACAAGTGTGGGGCATCAATCACCCGGTGGATGGCAACCCAGTAGATAACGATACCAGCTAGCAGACCGCCAGCTGCTACCAGGATCAGGGCCAGATAAGGGTTTAATCCAATGGTTATGAAGAGCAGGTAAACACCAAAGCTTCCCAAGGCGATGATGGGGCCGTGG
>DASQQR010000071.1:0-9233 GCA_035643335.1 Anaerolineales bacterium | reverse complement strand
CATCAAAGATGTGATTAAGTGGTTGCTCGGGCAGTGGATATTTGATGCGGGTGCCAAGATTTACGATCGGGTCAATTCCAACCCGTTCTGGCAGGAGAACTGCGCCCGCTTAGTGGATGGAATGGATTCGAAAAAGGATGGCTTATTGGTACTGGATTTAGGGATAGGCCCTGGCGTATCGGCGATGAGCATGGGCCGGCGACGGTATGACCTGCATTTCATCGGCCTGGACATCTCGGAACAGATGTTGGATATCGCCCTGGAAAACCGAGAGAGGAGTGGCTGGTCACAAGAACGCCTTTCCCTGCTGCGAGGCGATGCACTAATTCTACCCCTGGCGGATGGTTGTGTGGATGCGGCCACCGGTCATAGTTTCCTGTATTTGCTGCCCGACCATCGCACCGCGCTGAAGGAAGCCCATCGAGTAGTTCGCCCGGGAGGATACGTGGCTTTTTTGGAGCCCTACGCTGGCCAGGTGGATTGGGGATGGCTCTTCAGCCAGAAGTCGGGACCCCTGATCTTATCCTTGATTTTATGGCGGTTTTATAACTGGATTCACGGGCGGTTTTCAGAGCAGAGCATGACGGCTGAACTGGAGCAAGTAGGTTTTGCACATGTAGAAACTGAGGTTACCTTAGGTGGATTTGGCATCTTCGGAAGAGCCGAGAAGCCATAGTTTTTGGGGTCTGCTGCTCAATTTCCTTGTCCATCTGCGCCTGCACTTTCAGCTACTGTTAGCGCCGATCTATCTGTGGGGCTACTTCCTCAGCGGAGCGCAGCCGGGGCTGGACTTCTGGCTCGGATTTCTGGCGTTCCATATCTTTCTTTACGGCGGCGCGACCGCGTTCAACTCATATTATGACCAGGATCAGGGCCCTATCGGGGGGTTGTCTGCGCCACCCCCTGTGGCCCAAGCCGTGATGCCGCTTTCATTGGCGGTGCAGTTAATCGGCGCTATACTCGCCGCGTTTGTAAACTTCTATTTCCTGGCAATTTACGGATTAATGTTTTTGATGGGAATAGCCTACTCACACCCATGGATCCGTCTGAAGCGGCGACCCATCGCTGGGTTGGCTACCGTGGGACTGGGGCAGGGCGTGCTGGCCTCGCTGGGTGGATGGGTTTGCGGGCGTGCCAGCCTCACCTCGCTGGGAAACCTTGATTGGGTTGGCGTTTTGGCGGTCAGCCTCGTGACGGTGGGTTTTTACCCGATAACGCAGATTTATCAAGTCGAGGAGGACCGCTCTCGCGGGGATTGGACGCTCGCGGTGTGGGTCGGGCCGCGCAAGACCTTCCTGTTTTCCCTCATATTGCAGGCACTGGCGGCGGTCTTGTTGTTGGCGGTTATCAACCAACGGATGGGGTCCTTCCCAGCGATATTGGTGGCAATATTCTACGGAGGTTTGTTGGTCTACACCTTCTTTTGGGGGCGCAGCTTCCGCAAGGATGAGGTATTGAGCAATTTTCGTAAGGTCATGGCGATCAATGGCGTTACCTCGCTCGGATTCGCAATTCTTCTTACCCTGTACTTGTTTAATGTCTTGTGAATCGTATCATCTCAATAATTGGGGGTGTGGGTGGCATGTTTTATGACGTGGCGATCGTTGGAGGTGGGCCGGCGGGATGCAGCGCGGCGCTTACCTTAGCACGTTTGGGGGCCCGTGTTGTGCTGTTCGAGGCCAAAACTTATCCGCATGACAAATTATGCGGAGAATTCCTGTCGCCTGAATGCGCCGAATCGCTCGATGAATTGGGGCTTACCGGCTTGCTTAGCGAGCTCAACCCGGCAAGGATCCAATCGGTGAGACTGACCGCCCCTGGCGGAACGATCTGGGAAGCGCAGTTGACAGCTCCGGGATGGGGGTTGAGCCGGGAGGTGCTGGATGCCAGCCTCGCCCAGCGTGCTCGTTCTCTAGGCGTTCAGGTGCAAGAAGGAACTACGATAAATAACGTGTTGGGTAACTTGAAAGATGGGTTTGAGTTAGCCGGCCGGACCCAGTCGGGCCAATTGACCGTACAAACTCGCACGGTTATCTCGACGCATGGGAAACGGGCGAATATCGATCGCGTCTTGGGGCGCTCCTTCTTCAATCGTTCCGAGCCGTTCATGGCGATCAAAGCTCATTTTAGCGGTCCTGCCCTTCCAGAACGGGTGGAGCTGCATGCCTTTCCCGGTGGCTACTGCGGGATCTCGGAAATCGAGGCAGGAAATCACAACGCTTGTCTGCTGACCCACCGGTCGGCATTCCAAAAAGCCCAATTCAGCGGTGCGAATCACCTGGATAGTTTCGTCAAATGGATGCAGGGGGAAAATCAATACTTGCAGGAGTGGTTTTCAAGGGCCACGCGAATCCAAGAATCCTGGATCAGCATCGCTCAAATTCCGTTTGCGAGAAAAGGCGTGATCGTCAATGACATCTTGATGGCTGGCGATGCAGCCGGCCTGATTGTTCCCCTGGTGGGAGACGGGATTGCGATGGCTTTGGACGGAGGCATTCTGGCCGCAAAAAGTATCGCAGCTTATCTTGAAGGGCGCCTCTCGGAGGCCGAGTTGAAGGACCGGTACCGGACAGCGTGGAAGCGGAGATTTGGCAGGCGGCTGCGATTGGGCCTGGCTCTGCAGGCGTTAATGATGCGACCCAGATGGCTGGGATATGGCCTGAACGTTCTAAATTCAGCGCCGGCACTGGGCCGGTTTCTGGTCGCCCAGACGCGGGGGGTTGATGGCTTTGAAGAATATTCACATTGAAGAGGTTTTTTAATGATTATCCCGAGCGTTCTGAGCATTGGAACTGCGGTGCCGCTTCGAAAATTCAGCCAGACCGAGATTTTTGATCGCTTTTTAGCGCCTTTCTTCGGGGATAAATCCGTAGCCAGGTCAATATTTCGCAATAGCGGGGTCGGTTTCCGTCACACGGTGATAGATGGCAGCTACTATAGCAAGGACCGGGGCACCCAAGAGCGCAACGAACGCTACCTGGATGAAGCCCTGCCTCTGGGGGAGACGGCTATCCGGCGCTGCTTAGAAAATGCCCACATATCCGCAGATGAGATAGATGACTTCATAGTGGTCTCTTGCACGGGGGTGGACACCCCCGGACTCGATCTGCAATTAGCAGGAAGACTGCGGATGCGTCCCGATTTGCGGCGCACCGGTATCCTGGGTATGGGGTGTTATGCAGCCTTTCCCGCGCTACAGCGGGCGAGAGAAGCCGTGAGGTCAGATCCCGACCGGACGGTGCTGGTTCTCGCAGTGGAATTATGTTCTTTGCACTTTCAACCCGAGGTTAGATCGATCGAAAACGTGGTTAGTTCAGCTCTGTTCGCGGATGGGGCCGCCGCGGTTTTGGTAAGAGCGCGAAATAGCTCGACAGGGAGGGCGGATAATGATCGTCCTGCTCGGCCTTCCCTACTGGACTCGGCCACCTACTGCGATTACCTTACGTTCGATCATATGGCTTTCCATCTCACGAACCACGGCTTTGAAATGCACCTATCGGCCTACGTTCCCGAGCTGCTGGCGACCAACGTTGGCGGGCTGGTGGATGGTTTACTTCAGAAACATGGCCTGACGAGAACACAGGTGCGCTTTTGGGTCGTCCATCCGGGAAGCTCGAAAATTCTGGACTACGTTGGATCAGAGTTGGATTTAGCTGCTGGCCAACTGGATTGCTCCCGCCAGGTTTTATACCAGTATGGAAACATGTCTTCTGCCACCATCCTTTTCGTCCTGGATGAAATTCAACGCGTTGGCACTCCCATTAGCGGAGATTACGGCGTGTTGATGGCGTTCGGGCCGGGTTTGACCTTGGAGAGCGCTTTGGTGCGGTGGTGAGGCGTGAAGACGTGATGCGTAATGCGTGATGCGTAATGCGTGAGGTTTGAGGGAATGTTCTGTGGTTACTGAGCTTGCTCGGGTTGAGGTTCTTGCGGTTGGGCCCAGGCCTTGATCATGAACAGGGCCGCAGCCAGGATCACCAGGCCAACGATCTGGGCAGCGCGGAAGCCTCCTGACCAAATCAGGCTATCGCCGCGGAAGGCTTCCAGGAAGACCCGCGCGGCGGCGGAGAGGGCAACGACGGTTAGAAAGTTAACCCCCTGGCCTGGATTGCCCAGCGGACGAAACCTGACGAGCATGAAGATCCCGGAAGCCAGCAGGATTTCATAGACCTGGGTGGGATGGCGGTAATCATTCCAGAGGTAGATTTTCCAGGGCAGGTCCGTCCTGGCCCCAAAGGCATCGCCGCTCAAGAAATGGGCAACTCCCAGGGCGATCATGAAGGCCGCCAATCCGGGGGCCAAGGCATCCAGGGTCGGACGCAGCGGCAATCCTTTGCGCCAGCCATATACGCCGGCGACAACCAGCCCAATGACCAAACCATCGCCGGGCGAGAGCGTGTTCGGATTGATGGAGAACAGGCTGAGCGGGCTTTCGAGATAAGCGTTCAGGAAACGGGCTGCGTAGGCCAGCCTGGCTCCAATGAGCCCGCTGACCAGACCGAAGAATATCAGGTTGTATACTTGATCGGGCTTGAGACTGAGCTTTACGGATTCTTTCTCGGCGAGAGAGAGCCCGAGCCATACGCCGATGAGCAGCGCCAACCCGGGAGTCTGCAAGAGCAGGGGGCCGAGGCGTAGATAGGGGAACATCAAGGTGTTTCCTTAAGCAGGCTTTCGACCTTGGACTGGATCAGAGCTTCGTTCATTGGCCCCCCGATGACCACGGAGCGAATGACTCCCTGACGATCGATGAAGAAGCTGCTGGGTAAGCCACGCAGGTTATACGCGGCGCTCACCGACCCGGTGCGGTCCAGAAGCACCGGAAAGGTCAGCCCCCTTGCCTCGATAAAAGCCCTGGCTGCAGCGACGCTATCCTGGTTGGTAGCATTGACTGCCAATACGATCAGTCCCAGATCTTTGTAAGAGCGGTAAACGCGCTCAATGGCGGGCATTTCCGCCCGGCAAGGCAAGCACCAGGAGGCCCATAAGTTGACCAGAACGATGTGGCCGCGCAGGTCGGAAAGCGTGGTTTGTCCGCCGTCCAGGCTATCCAGAGTGAAATCCGGGGCGGAAAAACCTTCACGCGGGCTGGGAGGCGGGGCGCCGCCGGTGGTGGCAGCTAGCGGTGCCCGGGAGGCAAACGTCCAGACCACGCCGAGCGCCAGCACCGCAAGGGTCAGTGTAGTCCAACGGCGGCCGTCCATTAGCAGTGAGTTGAGAGACGAAGAAGAAATTCCCATGGTTCTCGCGATTATAACTACCCAAGACGCCTCGACCACCAGAGATCTTACGAGATTAAGCCGATTCTAATCTGATCCAGAGGCCAATTCGCCATTCTTAGCTCTCCTTTCTTTGTTCTGGGTATTGATTGTCTTTGGCTGCATCAAGTGGCAAGGCAACCGTTAAATGAGCGCCTTGCCCGGGGGTTGAGCGGATCTCCAGCCGGGCACCAATCAGTTCGGCGCGCTCGTGCATCCCTAAGAGCCCGAAGTGACCGCTGGGAGCGAACTCGGAGGGACTTTCCGGAACTTCAAAGCCCTGGCCGTCATCCGTGATCTCCAGGAGAACTTGTTCGGGGCAAAAGGCGATCTGCAGCCTGGCTTTGCTGGCACCAGCGTGCCGGAGGACATTGCTTATTGCTTCTTGGGCAATGCGGTAAAGGGCCAGCTCGCTGGCCGGGGATAAGCGGCGTTGTGTGCCGATGCGGTGGAAATCGATGGATAGATCGCCATTGTGTTCGGTTTCTTTAGCTAACATCTCCAGTGAGGCCGCCAGGCCCAAGTCCTCCAGGTATATTGGACGGAGGGCGCGAGTCAGGCGGCGCAGGTTTTGGATGGTCTCCTCGGTCAGGCCCTGGATTTCGGCGAGGGATCCCGCCTCGGGACTTCTATCCAACGACAGGCGAGCAAGCTGGACCCGCTGGTTCAGCGCGATCAAAGACTGAAGGGTGTCATCGTGCAATTCCCTGGCCAGGCGCCGGCGCTCCTCTTCTTGCCCCATGGTGATGGCGCCGATATACCCGCGCAGTCCTTGCTGTGCGGACTTCAATTTCTGGGCCATGTGGATTAATTCCCTTTGCAGGTGGCGGATCTCGGCAGTGCCGCCCACGGGGTCTTCAATCGCCTCGAAATCGCCCCAACCGAGCTGCGCGGCTTTCGTTTCCAGGGTTTGCAGAGGCTGGACAATCCGGCGGGTGCCAAACCACAGGGCAACTAAGGACAATAAAAGGACAGGGATGAGCACCAGGGGGGCATATTCGGTAGTGCGGAGCAACGGGCTGGCCACTGCCTCCCAGGGTTCTTCAATTACCAGGGCCCAGCCCACCGGAGAGACCGGGCTGTAAGCGACCACGTTTTCTGCACCGCCGATCTGGGCGAATGTGGCGCCGCTTTTCCCATCCAAAGCCTGGCTGACCCCGGGATGAGCCTGTAAATCAGTATTTGGCAGCAGCGTTCCCATTTGGTAAAGCAAATGAAATTGTTTGTCTACTACAAAAGCGACTGCACCGCCACCTGGATTGAGCATGTTGTCTAAAGCGTCATGAGCTACCCCGGAGGCCGAGAAAGCGCCCACCGCGATCACGCTGCCTTGGGGAGGCAAGGCAGTTGCCAACATCACCGTGTCTCCGCTCTTTGGGTCGGGGAAAGCCAGGAACGCAGGGGGCGATCCTTGACTGAAAATGGATTTCAATTCTGGCAGGGTCTTAAAGGCTGAGGCGTTCCAAAAATCCGGGTCACCGGTGGAAGCCAATACTTCACCAGTTGGAGTAAGAAAGCCCATCCCACCGTCAAAATCGTGGAGCAGGAAATCTGATTCCCTCAGAATTGCGCTTAGTCCGCCTGGCGACGTATTTGGACCGGCCCGCAATGCCAGCCCATGGATGGCAGCAGTGCGATGATTGAGCTGCTCTCGCAAGGCACTGGCAGCTGCTCGCGCGGCGCGCTCGTCGCGCTCGCCGACTAGCCGGCGCATGGCTTGCCGGTGCAGGTAAAGACCGCCGAAAGCGATAGCCAGCAACAGAGCGGTTAATGGCAAGATGACAATGAGGAACAGCTGAGGCGTAAGACCCCGCCAGGAGAAACGTGTCATATTGAGAAGTTACTTTTTTTCCAAATCTACCAAATCGGGCGGTAGCCATCCCATCGAGATGGCACGCATGACAGCTTCGGTCCGGCTGGAAGCCTGGAGCCTGGTAAAAATCTTGGCCAGGTGTCCCTGGACGGTCCGGTCGCTGATCCCCAACTGGACGCCAATGGCTTTATTGGTTTTGCCTTGGCCCACGAGGGTAAGTACTTCCAATTCGCGTTCGGTGAGCGATTCGATCTGAGGGGTTTGGGTCCGGCTGGTGATCTGGGCGAGCACTTTTTGGGTGATGGCAGGATCCAGAGCTGATTTACCCGCGTGGACATCACGGACCGCCTGAATGATTTCGGCGGGCGAGGCCGTTTTGAGAACATAACCATTTGCACCAGCCTGCAGGACCGCAAATACATACGGATCGTCGTCGTAAGCGGTCAGGATGAGCACTCCAATTTCGCGGTGACGCTCACGAACCCAACGAGTGACCTCGATTCCACTCACCCTGGGCATTTGAATATCCAGCACGGCAACATCTGGCAGGTATTCCGTAATCAGATGTTGGGCTTCCGCGCCGTTTTCCGCCTCGGCTACCACCTGGATATCGTTGGCATGCTCTAATATCTGGCGTATACCGGCGCGGACGACGGCATGGTCATCAGCTAACAGGACGCGAATGGGCTCAGCACTCATGATGTCTATCTTTGGTGCTAAAATCCGGCATCCATGATGCGGACGGTGTCCTCAAACCACTCGTTCAGGTAAGGAAAGCCGAACCAGACAACACCAATGCCAAACAGCACGCCACTGATCAGGCGCATCCAGGAGTTGAAGGATGCGAGAGCATTGCCAATGTAAAAGCTGGGGGGAAATGCGTTATGGGTCAAGCTTGCCAGCCACGCGTTGGTGTAACGGAAACCCTGGCCTAAGCCGGCAAGATCGCTGAGGAGATGCGTGCTGCCATCCACAAACATCGGCAACAGGAAGAGGGCCAAACCCCACCAGGGCAGCCGTCGGAGCCGGTGATGCAAGGACCACCACAGCAAGCCGGAGATCAAGGTGCTGGCGTACATGTACACCATGCGGTCGGACCAGGCGACCTTCCAACCCATCTGCGGGTTGCCAATGAACTGGCGCAGCACGGCGGGATTAATGGTGTTCTGCCAGGCGACCTTGACATCACCCAGCGAATACATGAATTTGGGGCCGAACAGGAAAAAGGAGCGCTGAGGCAGCTGGTGGCACTGGAAAGAGTAGAACAGGTAAATGGCTCGCGCCGGACGCGTCCAATTTACTTGCATAAAGACTGGCGCCAAGAACGGTAGACCCACGTATATCCCCATAAGCAGGGTAAAGACGACGATCCAATTCTGGCTTATCCAGTAAATCAACCGCTTGGACCGGGGGAGCATAAGCGCCTTTTGGTTTTTCTGCGCAACGTGTTTCGTGATATCCACTTTACGTATCATCTCAATAATTGGGGGAGGTGGGTGTTTGTTGGAGCGGGCTCCGCCCGCTCCAACAAACACCCACCCCTTCTTCTTGAGAAGTTACCACTTTACTTTACTCGCCGAATTCAATCCCCTGGGCCAGGGGCAGATTTTTGGAATAATTGATGGTATTGGTTTGGCGGCGCATATAGGCTTTCCAGGCATCCGAGCCGGATTCGCGCCCACCGCCGGTTTCCTTTTCGCCGCCGAAAGCCCCGCCGATCTCGGCGCCGGAAGTGCCGATATTGATGTTGGCAATACCGCAATCCGACCCATTCGCGGACAGGAAGGTCTCGACGCTGCGCAGATTGGTGGAGAAGAGCGCACTGGACAGGCCCTGGGGGACATCGTTGTGGATCCGGATGGCCTGATCCAAATCCTGGTACTCCAGGAGGTAGAGAATGGGGGCAAAAGTCTCCTGTTTGACGATCTCGGTCTGTTCGGGCATCTTGACGATGGTGGGTTCGACGAAGTTGGGTCCCAGGTCCGGGCGCATTTTGCCTCCGGTCAGGATTTCGCCACCATCGGCTTTGGCCTGCTCCAAGGCGTCAAACATATCCTCCACCGCAACGCCATCCACCAGCGGTCCCATCAAGGTCGCCTCGTCCAAGGGATCACCGATCTTCACCTGCTGGTATGCTTTGACCAGCCGGGTGGAAAGCGCTG
>DASQQR010000070.1:0-9105 GCA_035643335.1 Anaerolineales bacterium | reverse complement strand
TGACTGGGGAAGGGCCGGCTTCCTGCTCGTAACCCTGGTGCCAGCAGAGATCGACCGGCCGCCAGAGACAGGTTGGGTGTCGATCGCTGAACCCTCCTGGCATGCC
The DNA here is from genome assembly GCA_035643335.1 of Anaerolineales bacterium. Classification (GTDB taxonomy): domain Bacteria; phylum Chloroflexota; class Anaerolineae; order Anaerolineales; family UBA4823; genus DASQQR01. The sequence goes on along the minus strand of DASQQR010000070.1, from coordinate 8,999 downwards.
GTACCGCTGCCCGAAGGGGTGGAAGCCTATGGTTGTGATACTGGAGCACAATGGTCTCCAGAAAGCGATCAGCTGGCAATCACAGGGCTCGCATATGGGCAAGCATGCAATCTGAGCCCTGGGTTGACCCTGGCCGACCTATCAGAAGGGCGAGCCCAGCAAATCATCGCCCCGCTGATCCAGTCCGGGGAGGGCGACGACAGTACGCTCATGGCGGGCGCGCACACGCCCGCGTGGTCACTGGACGGAGAGTGGATCGCTTTTGGTTTAGACGAGGACGCGAGCACCCCGCTGACATTCGCCACCCGGCTCTACCGGGTTCACTCAGATGGCAGCGATCTGACGCCACTGACAAACAATCCGCAAGGCACGGCGGATTATCCGGTTTGGGCGCCGGACGGAAGTCTGTTCTACAGCTTGAGCGGTATGAATCTAGAGCAAGATGGCATCTATCATTATGATCCCACCACCAATGAACATAGCTTAATCATAAGTGGCGGCGACCTTCATCCCCTGAGCGTGTCCCCTGGTGGAGAATTTCTGGTGTACGAGCAGAATGGCGGGTTGTACTTGTGGGGTTTCATCCGGCAGAGCGCCGCGGCAGTGGCGCAGCCCGAAGAGGGGGGGCTAGGCGGGTTCGTGGGCTGGTTGACCAGCGAAGACAGCCCGGGCAAATAGAAAAATGGGTTCAAAATGCGCTGCGAGCGCATTTTGAACCCATTTTTCTCCTATTATAATAATATATATAGATATTAGGAGAACAAAAAAATTATGGCAAATATGCCTTTTCCATCCAAACGAGCTCCGTTCTACGCCGAGGTTCCCGACGAGAAATGGAACAATTGGCGCTGGCAGCTCAGCAACCGGATTAACACACCGGACGAATTTGACAAAATCATCCCTTTGACCGAGAGCGAACGCACGGCACTCTCGGCCGCCCACCTGTTCCGGGTAGATATCACCCCGTATTTCATTTCGCTGATCGATCCCGAGGACCCTGACGATCCAATTCGCAAGCAGGTAGTCCCTACGGCCCGCGAAATGGTGCCGTTCACCGCCATGATGGAGGACTCTTTAGCCGAAGACCGGCACTCTCCAGTGCCTGGCCTCGTGCATCGTTATCCGGATCGGGTCTTGATGTTAGTGACTACACAGTGCGCGTCTTACTGCCGCTATTGCACCCGATCGCGCATTGTGGGTGACCCGGCAGCTACCTTTTCCCGGTCGGAGTTTGAGATGCAGATCGAATACCTGAAGCGTACACCTCAAGTACGGGACGTGCTGCTATCGGGCGGAGACCCTCTGGTTTTGGCACCCAAGATCTTGGAAGAGATCATCAGCCGCCTGCGCGAGATCCCTCACATAGAGATCATCCGCATTGGCTCACGAGTGCCGGTCTTTTTGCCCATGCGCATTACCGATGAGTTGAGTGACATGCTTCAGAAATATCACCCTCTGTGGCTCAATATCCATGTCAACCACTCAAACGAGATCACGGCCGAACTGGCTGACGCGTGCGACAAATTAACTCGGGCAGGCATCCCACTCGGCAATCAGTCCGTGCTCCTAGCCGGTGTTAACGATAACATTCATGTTCAGCGCCAGCTGGTGCAAGACCTGGTGCGTATCCGTGTACGGCCGTATTATCTTTACCAATGTGACCTGGTGGAGGGCGCCGGGCATTTCCGCACCCCGGTTGCTAAGGGTATCGAGATCATGGAAGGCCTGCGCGGCCATACTTCCGGATACGCGGTCCCCACTTACTGTATTGATGCTCCAGGCGGCGGCGGAAAGATCCCTGTTATGCCTAACTACTTGATCAGCATGTCGGATCACAAGGTCGTTTTGCGCAACTATGAGGGATTCATCACAACCTACGAAGAGCCAACGGACTACAAGCCTGAAGACGCAGCCCAGCCGAAGCTAAAGCGTCCCGAGCCAGGTCAGGAGGGCATAACCAGTCTCCTGGAAGGAGAACACATGTTTATCAAGCCGGAAGGTTTTGATAAACTCCACGAAAGAGGCGGCACCCAACACCGTTTGAAGGATGACCGCAAGTGGGTGCCCCTGGGGATTGGTCCCGGGGAAGATAAAAGTCCGGAATCCTGAGGGTCAGGCGGGCGGGTTTCCCGCCTTCCGTTCGTTAACATGCTGTTAGAAATGTTTACCCATAAAATGGGTCAATTGCCAGTGGTCTCAGCGCGTGGTAGAATGCTATCAGGTGAATAATCGCAATAATTCTAGGAGGTAGGTTAAAGGATGGAAGAGCAAGTTGCCACCTTTGCGGTTAAAAAGGGGCTTGCACAGATGCTGAAAGGCGGCGTGATTATGGATGTCGTCACTGCAGAACACGCTCGCATTGCGGAAGATGCGGGTGCGGTGGCAGTGATGGCCCTGGAGCGCGTCCCGGCTGACATTCGCGCGCATGGGGGCGTGGCGCGCATGAGCGATCCTGAGCTGATTTTGCAGATCATGGATGCGGTCAGTATTCCGGTGATGGCTAAAGTCAGAATCGGGCATTTCGTTGAGGCGCAGATCCTGGAAGCCCTGGGTGTCGATTATATTGATGAATCCGAAGTGCTTACCCCGGCTGACGAAGAACACCACATCAACAAACATGATTTTAAAGTCCCCTTCGTATGTGGGTGCCGCAACCTGGGAGAGGCCCTGCGACGCATTGGTGAGGGAGCAGCGATGATCCGCACCAAGGGTGAAGCCGGCACCGGCGACGTCGTCGAGGCGGTGCGGCATGCCCGGGCCGTATTAGGTGAAATCCGCCATTTGCAAAGCCTGCGCGAAGAGGAGCTGATGTCTTTTTCTAAGGATCTGGGTGCCCCTTACGATCTGGTTCTCGAAACGCGTGAACTGGGCCGGTTACCGGTGGTCAATTTTGCGGCCGGCGGTATCGCCACCCCGGCCGACGCAGCCTTGATGATGCAGCTGGGGGTGGATGGAGTTTTTGTTGGATCAGGCATTTTTAAGTCTGGCAACCCGGCTAAGCGAGCGGCTGCCATCGTCAAAGCCACAACTCATTACCAGGACCCACACATCCTGGCGGAGGTCAGCCGGAATCTGGGCGAACCCATGGTTGGGCGCCAGGTTTCAGGGATGCCGGAAGCCGAACTAATCGCTGGACGTGGCTGGTAGGTGCCTCATTCAGACAGTCTCCCGATGAAAATAGGAGTCCTCGCGCTTCAAGGAGATTTTGCTGAACATTGTGCAATTTTAAGGGAGTTGGGCGTAGAAGCTGTGGAAGTACGCCTGCCGGAAGATCTGCAAGGGCTGGATGGTTTAATCATCCCAGGTGGTGAATCCACCACAATTGGGAAATTGGCAACAGATTTTGGTCTCTTAGACGATTTACGACGGTTTGGGAAAGAAAAGGCCATCTGGGGCACATGCGCCGGGGCGATATTCCTCTCCAAAGACGCTCGTCGCCGACAACCACTGCTCGGTCTAATGGATATCACCGTTGAGCGCAACGCTTTCGGACGCCAAGTTGCGAGTTTTGAGACCGATCTGGACGTGCCCGCTCTCAAAAAGATCGACCCAGATGCGCGGCCTTTCCACGCGATCTTTATCCGGGCACCATTGATTGAATCTGTCCAGGGTGAGGCACGCGTGCTGGCGAGGCTTGCCAACGGTCAAATCGTCGCAGCGGAACAGGGGCACTTATTGGCGACGGCTTTTCATCCGGAATTGACCGCAGACCATCGTTTTCACCGCTACTTTATCCGTTTAATCGATCAGCAAGATTGACGAATGACGACAACTCATGTCTGTACGACCCTTTGACTGGCGCGACTTACCCGCGTTGCTCCGTTATCGTAATCGGGGCCTGTTCCTCGACAAAGCCTTGGTGTTGACGCGGGGTACCATACTCGTGCCAGCGGGTGCACTATTGTCTTACTTTGCTCCAGCTACAGGCATCTATACCTATCTTTGCACCGACGACTGCAGCTCCGAAAAACCCCTGATCGGCCAGGTAATGCACACCTCTAACTCATCGTTCGCACGACTATCATTCCTGGCACCCAAAGACGCCCTGGACTCAAACACTTTCGCTCACTTGCTGGAATACATGTTTGTCCAGGTTGGGGAGCGGGGCGCATTTTACCTGCTTGCTGAGGTGGATGAGCAATCGGCGGCCTTTGAAACTCTGCGCCAGAACAGCTTCGCTATCTATGCCCGCCAGCGAATCTGGCAATTGAATGGCGATCCAATTGGGGAGGTCAAGTCGACTCCATGGCGAGCGGGCATCGATCGGGACCTGATCGCGGTACGATCTTTATACAACAACCTGGTCCCCGGCCTGGTCCAGCAGGTTGAACAACCGCCCGCTGAGCACCTGAAAGGGCCAGTTTATCGCCAGGGGGACAACCTGATCGCATATGTAGAGATAAAGTACGGGACCCGTGGGATCTGGGCGCAGCCCTTCATCCACCCTGATGCTGAAAACATTGGCGAACGCCTGGCTGACTTGTTCCTAAATCTACCTAATCGTCGCTCGCGCCCGATATATATTTGCGTACGCTCTTATCAATCTTGGCTGGAGTCCCATATTGAAAACCTGGGAGCAGAGGCCAGCCCACTCCAGTCGGTAATGGTCAAACATCTTGCCATTACGAAGAAAGTTACCCAGCCGCTCGCGCTGCGGGCATTGGAGGCTGGACATCCGGAGGCCACTGCCCCATTTGCAAGATCGGAGTGCAAGAAATAAGAAATGACGCAACGTCGGATAACAGATGATCTGCAAGCGTTATTAGACGTGCTGCCGCCTACCATAGCGCAGTCGGTAACAGAAAAGAACGATAGTGACAACCTTTTGGAGGTAATCCTCGACTTAGGCCGCCTACCCACCGCTCGCTACGTCAATCGAGAAGTGCTGCTTAGAAATCTCGAGGCCAGCCACGCAGATATTGACTACGTGGTTGAGAGGGTCGGCGAGTTTGACACGGATAATCGGGCCGGCTTGGAGCGCACACTCCACCGTATTTCGGCTATTCGCAACCGCCGCGGTCATATTGTTGGATTGACGTGCCGTGTAGGTCGAGCGGTCTATGGAACCACGGATATCATCAAAGACCTCATCGAGAGTGGCAAAAGCTTGTTGTTGCTGGGCCGGCCTGGTGTTGGCAAGACGACTATGCTGCGCGAGGCAGCCCGCATTCTGGCGGAGAGTAAGCGCGTCGTGATCGTTGACACGTCGAACGAAATCGGCGGCGATGGAGACGTTCCTCACCCGGCGGTTGGCCGGGCACGGCGCATGCAGGTAGCTACTCCTGCTCTGCAACATGAGGTGATGATCGAGGCCGTCGAGAACCACAACCCCGAGGTGATCGTGATCGATGAGATCGGGCGCGAACTCGAAGCTGCGGCTGCCCGGACGATTGCCGAGCGTGGCGTGCAATTGATCGGTACCGCTCACGGCAACACCCTGGAAAATCTGCTGCTTAACCCAACTCTTTCAGACCTGGTGGGCGGAATTGAATCGGTTACCCTTTCGGACGAGGAGGCACGCCGGCGGGGTACCCAGAAGACCGTTCTGGAAAGGCGTTCCGCGCCAACTTTTGATGTGCTGATCGAAATTCAAACCCGCGATCGCGTAGCGGTACACCTGGATGTGGCCGAATCGGTCGATTCGCTGTTACGCGGTTATCCCCTGCCCCCCGAAATTCGCACGCGGGGTGAAGACGGAAAAATCCTTACAGAAAGAGCGGCGATGCCAGCGGAATCTCGACCTGCTTCAAAAGGCAAGGGATTCCGGCGGCAGGACAATGGAGGTTCGCAGCGAGTCTATGCCCCAATCGAATTTGGGCAGACGGACTCGGGCCAGACTGACCGTGCTCAAGCGGAAGGGCCGGCCCTTCAGACTATTCGGATTTACCCGTACGGGGTTGCCCGCAATCGACTCTCTCAAGCCGCCAAGCGATTGGGAGTGCCCGTCCTGGTAGTGAAGGATGTCGGACAGGCCGATGCACTGGTTACTTTGCGTTCCTATTACCGTAAACGGATGCGCCCGGTAGTCGATGCAGAAAACCGCGGCATCCCTATCTATGTATTGCGCTCAAACACAGTTAATCAAATGCAGCAGTTCCTGGCTGATCTATTTAATCTATCTAAAGAAAGCTCCGCTGAGCCAGCAGTCGAACGAGCCCTGAGAGAGACTCAGGGGGCGATCAACGCAGTCCTCAATGGTGAAAGATGGGTCGAGCTACCTCCCGCTTCCTCATACATTCGCCGGCTGCAGCACCAAATGGCCAGGCAGGCGAATTTGACATCTCATTCATACGGCAAGGAGCCGCACCGGCGAGTCCGGATCTTCAGGGAGTAGTTCGTGCTACGCCTTGGAAGTTCGTAATCCGACGCCCAGGTGACATGAAACAGTACCTGCATTATGTTCATAACTTTCGAAGGTCCTGACGGTAGCGGCAAGACTTCGCAAGTGCTAGCCTTGGGGGAATTCCTGGAAGGGGAGGGCTACCCAGTGTTGACTACACGCGAACCAGGCGGGACAGAAATTGGCAATCAAATTCGCGCCGTCCTATTCAACCTGAAAAACACCGCCATGCGACCCAGCACAGAAACATTGCTTTTTCTGGCCTCGCGCGCCCAGTTAGTTGAAGAAGTCATCCGTCCCCATCTGGAAAGCGGGGGGGTCGTCCTTGGCGATCGTTATGCGGACTCGACTCTCGCGTATCAAGGATATGGGCACGGCAACGATCTTGAACAGCTGCGCTGCCTGCTGGAATTCGCAACCGGCGGGTTAAAGCCTGATTTGACCCTGTTGTTTGACCTTGATATCGAGGAGGGATTACGCCGGCGAGCTGGAGGTGGAAATTGGAATCGTTTGGATGCTTACGGCTTAGAATTTCACCAACGAGTCCGGGATGGCTACCACCAACTGGTGAAAGAAGAGCCGGCGCGATGGGTAATTATTAACGCACAGCAGCCACCTGAAAATGTGCAGGCGGCTGTCAGAGAAATTGTAATAGACAGGTTGCGAGTACAGAGCGGGTCTTGAGGAGGAAATGCGTAATTCGTAATGCCTGACGAGGTTTGTATCTTATGCCGTTTCACGAAGCGGGTTGCGCAATCCTACAGGCCGTCAAAATCCGCTCCACCGAGGCCACCATCGCCTGCTCCGAGATCAGGCATTGATTCTTCAATATCCTCGGGACTTTGACCAGCTTCCAAGCGATCAACGACTTCATCGAATTCGGGACCCAGGTCCTCGCCCATCTCACCACTCATTTGACGCATCATGCGGGCCATCGCCTTGGGGTCATCCTCCAGACCAGCCAATTTAGATGGATCAGCCAAATCTTCCAAACGACTTTCTTCTGAGCGGGCGAACCGCACACGGCCAATGCGGCGCTGAACCTGTTCGCTCCCGCAATGCGGACACTGCAAACTGCGGTTTCCGTACTCGCTGTAAGACATATACACCTCAAAGCGGCGCTTACAATTCAAACAGCGATAATCGTAGTTTGGCATAAAATACCTCCAGCATAAACTAATGCAATCAAAATTATAACCTTAAGTGAGACAAACTTTTATGATCACCGATTCTAATCTATTTACGCAAAATCACCAGGAACCTCTGCTCATTGTTCTATCGGGGCCTTCCGGAGTTGGCAAAGACACCGTCATCCAGCGCATGAAGGAACGCAACTTGCCCTTTCATTTCGTGGTTACGGCAACGACACGCCCTCCCCGAGCGGACGAGGAAGACGGCGTGGACTATTTCTTCGTATCTACCGATGAATTCGCCGAGATGATTGAACAAGGGGAGCTGCTGGAGTATGCCATTGTGTACAACGATTATAAAGGCATCCCAAAAGAGCAGGTACGCAAGGCGCTGGCAAGCGGAAAAGATGTAATGATGCGACTTGATGTCCAGGGAGCCTCAACGATCAGGGAACTCACCAAGGAGGCGTTGCTCATATTCCTAACCACTCAAGATGAAGAGGAATTAATCAAACGCTTAAGAGCTCGAAAGACTGAAACACGGGAGGGCCTCAAATTGCGGATCGCCACTGCTCGCCAGGAATTAAAACGGATCAGCGAATTCGATTACGTAGTGTTAAACCGTGAAAATCAGCTGGACGAAACCGTGGATACGATCCTGGCAATCATTCAGGCAGAGCATCACCGGGTAAATCCTCGAAAGGTAAGATTGTGAACCAAGAACCTTCCACACCATCTTTCTCTAATTACGATGAAGGATCTGGCCCGCCAACGCCGGTGAGACCTCAACGGGTCCCCCTTCGGCCTCCTACCGGAACCCCGGCAGTCACATATGCTATTATTGGCCTCACGATACTGATATACCTGGCACAGATGATCAGCCAATCGGTCTTGGGCGGGGATCTGGTAGCTGCGCTGGGTCTGAAGGATAACCAATTGATCGCCCAAGGACAGTTCTGGCGGCTCTTCACCCCTATGCTCCTTCACGGTTCCATCTTACATATTGGATTCAATATGTATGCCCTGTATATCTTCGGGCCGGGTTTGGAGCGCTATTTCGGACATGCGCGCTTCTTGACATTGTACATTCTGAGCGGTTTTACTGGCAACGTTGCTTCGTTTATGTTCTCCTCGGCACCCTCCCTGGGTTCCTCTACGGCCATTTTTGGACTGCTTGGCGCAGAGGGTGTCTTCCTGTACCGGAATCGAGAAGTTCTTGGCGGCATCGCGCGGCGCGCATTGAACAACATTATCCTCATCGCTGCCATCAACTTGATCATTGGGCTGTCGCCTGGCATCGATAATTGGGGGCACCTGGGCGGATTAGTCGGCGGCACACTATTTGCCTGGTTTGGCGGGCCGATCCTGAGCGTGCAGGGACTCTTTCCGAGTCTGGCCGTCGTGGACAAACGTGAGACCCGGGATGTGGTATTGTCGGCCTTAATGGTAAGCATGGCCTTCGTATTCTTGACAGCTTTGACGCTGTATTTACGCGGCTGACTGAAAGACCGGTTTGTGAGGCGGGGGCG
>DASQQR010000069.1:0-11787 GCA_035643335.1 Anaerolineales bacterium | reverse complement strand
GATGCGAGCGCTTCTACCGTCTTCAACCGCCATACGCATTAACCGCCCGACACCATCCCGGTCGATCGTCTGAAAGGGGTTCTTGGGTAAAATGCCGTCTTCTACATACTTCAAGAGAAAGTTACGCTCGGCATCATCACGGCTGTATCCAAACGTCATTTGAGTGAGATCGTTGGTCCCGAAAGAGAAGAACTCAGCCACTTTGGCTATTTCACTTGCCGTGGTGCACGCCCGCGGGATTTCGATCATCGTGCCGAATTTGTAGGGGAAGGAAACACCTTTCTCATCCATTACATCTTTGGCAATTTCCACCAGGCGAGGTTGGATCACTTTGAGCTCGTTGACATGACCGGTGAGTGGGATCATCACCTCGGGTTTTGCCGTCACGCCCTGATTGGTCATATTGGCAGCAGCCTCAAAGATGGCCCGAACCTGCATCTCGACAATTTCCGGCATGACGATGCTCAGACGAACTCCACGTAGCCCCATCATTGGATTGCTTTCGTGGAGACCTTGCACGCTATGCAGGAGCTCCTGCTTCTCCTTGAGGCCTTCCGTCTCGCCCTTCACTTGCATGGTTACAACTTCTTCAAGGAGATCCTCCAAGGAAGGGAGGAACTCGTGCAGCGGAGGATCAATCAGGCGAATGATAACCGGATAGCCATCCATGGCCTCGAATAGTCCCTCGAAGTCGGAGCGTTGATGGGGCAAGAGCTCATCCAGAGCAGCTTTACGAGCTTCGGAAGCCTCCGCCAGGATCATACGCTGAACGATAGGCAAGCGCTCCTGTTCAAAAAACATGTGCTCCGTGCGGCAGAGGCCAATACCCACTGCCCCGTAAGAACGTGCCCGCCGCGCGTCGGCAGGGTAGTCGGCATTGGCCCATACCTGCAACCCGGTCGTTGGCCAACCTTTGGGCAATTCGCGAATACCGCGGGTAGCGCAGATCTCATCTGCCCACTTGAGCAGGGTCAGCAGATCGGTTTGTTCCTCCAGGGAGGGCTCAATCGTTTCGATGTCACCAGCGTACACTTCACCACTGGTGCCATCCACGGAGATCCAGTCGCCCTCCTTCACCACTTTGCCATCCACCTCCATCTGGCGGGTTTCAAGATTGATCCGAATGGCAGAAGCCCCAACAACACATGGAACACCAAACTGGCGAGCAACAACCGCGGCATGGGATGTGGCCCCACCTTCACTGGTCAGGATGCCTTTTGCAGCCAGCATGCCATGCACATCGTCGGGTTTGGTGAAAGGACGTACCATGATCACTTCCTGCCCCTCTTCCTTGGCCATCCGTTCGGAGGTATCCGCATCAAAATATACTTGACCTACGGCAGCGCCCGGGGAGGCATTAACACCCATGGCAAGTAAACGTCCCTCATTTCCAGCTTTAATTTTCGCCTCATCATCAAATCGGGGATGTAACAAGGTGTCGACATGCTTGGGTGTAACCCGCTGCATAGCCACTTCTTTGCTGATCAGGCCCTCATTAGCCATATCGACAGCAATTTTAACCTCTGCCTTGGCGGTACGTTTGCCGTTGCGAGTCTGAAGCATCCACAATTTCTTGTTTTCAATGGTAAATTCCACATCTTGCATGTCACGGTAGTGTTCTTCCAGCTTGTCACATATCTCAAGAAACTGTTCGTAGGCCTGCGGCATTTCTTCTTCTAGCTGGCCGATCTTCTTGGTGTTGCGGATGCCGGCGACCACGTCCTCGCCCTGCGCGTTCAACAGATAGTCTCCGTAAAGATCTTTTTCGCCCGTAGCCGGATCCCGGGTGAAGGCGACACCCGTGCCAGAATCCCAACCCATATTACCGAACACCATGGTAACAATGCTCACCCCAGTACCTAAATCGTGTGAAATTCCAGCAGCGTTGCGATAATCGACCGCTCGCTTTCCATTCCAGGACTTGAAGACGGCCTCAGTGGCCATACGTAACTGCTCGTAAGGATCTTGGGGAAAGTCAAAACCCTTATGCTGGCGGATAATGGCTTTGAATTCATCGGTGATGGCCTTCCAATCCTCGGCGTTCAGGTCCGTGTCCTGATTCACGCCCTTTTCCTTCTTGTATTCGTTAAGGGCTTCCTCAAATGGCTCATCAGGGATGCCCAATACTACCGATCCAAACATCTGGACCAAACGCCTGTATGCATCATAGACAAAACGCTCATCGCCCGTGAGCGCCACCATGCCTTCGGCGGTCTCATCGTTCAGGCCCAAGTTGAGGACGGTGTCCATCATCCCCGGCATGGAGAACTTGGCGCCGGAGCGACAGGAGACAAGCAATGGATTTTCCGGATCACCAAACTTTTTGCCTGTTTCGGCTTCGACTTCCTTGAGAGCCTCCAATTCTTGATCCCACATCCCTTCCGGGAATTTCCCCCCCCCTTCCAGGTAGGCATTACAGGCCTCTGTCGTAACTGTAAATCCCGGCGGCACAGGAACACCGATCCGGGTCATTTCGGCCAGATTGGCTCCTTTTCCACCAAGCAGGGCCCGGACACCCTCCCACTCGCCGCCAACATATTTCCCTGCCTCGTCCACTTCTTTGAACAGGTAGACCCACTTTTTCTCCGTCATATAGACCTCCTAAAAGGATATCATTTCATTTTCATCGATCATAAGGAAAAAACCATGATATAGTTTACCACTCACCCTCTAGATTCACAAATTTTGACTCATCGGGAGTTGCCGTATTAGGGAAAAGATGTGGTAGATGTTGGATGGGGGAATCTCGGACAAATTAGAGTTACTCTGCACGAACTGCCCACCAAGGATCGCCCGAGCTATCAATCTGTCAAACCTTACAATAATGCGAGGTGTTTTAATTGACTATGCTATTTTGATTATGCTAAAATTAAAGCGATCCGAAAAGGCAAACCCGGTGAAAGCCGGGGACGCAAAGCTATGGGTCTACAGCCACGTGAGTGGCAATGACTGCCAGGCCACCGAAGATCGGTAGACAAAGCATGTCTCACCCTCTTTTCAGGCCTGACAAACAGGCCTGATTTTTTATGTACCTAAACTGGGAGAAATCTCAATGCGATCTACGGCAACAAGGCAATTCCTTAAAAAACTGTCACTCCTAACGATTACGGCTTTCCTTGTATTCTCGCTCGTTGCAGCAGCGAAGCAAGAAGGTCCAAATGCAGCGTCATTTATTATTCAGGGCAAAGACGCGAATCAAGTCTCACAATTGGTACAAGCCTACGGTGGATCGATCACATCCGAATTGAGGGTGATAAACGCGGTAAGTGCGCGGCTTTCCCCAATTCTGGTATCGCGCCTGCTCGAAGAACCAGGGATCACCGCAATCACCCCAAACGCGGTCGTTCAGCTGGCAGATAAGGGCGGGGATACTCCCATACCAGAGGCCGAATACCCGCAAGTCGTGGGTGCTGATTTCACCTGGGCTCAAGGTGATATTGGTTCGGGGATTTCCGTCGCCATCGTCGACACCGGGCTTGCACAGCACGCGGGCATATTCAAGGACATTAACGGAAAGCCAAAAGATCGCATTGTTGGCTGGATCGATTTCGTGGACAGCCGCCCGGCTCCCCACGACCCGAACGGTCATGGCACCCATGTCGCCGGTATTGTGGCCAATACCCAAGTGAATTCTGACGGAATGTGGAACAGTATTGCTCCCGGCGTTCACTTAGTCGGTGTGAGAGTGCTCAATGAGGAAGGTTATGGCACTTACGAGGGGGTCATCGAAGGGATCCAGTGGGTGATCGATCACAAGGATGATCTGAACATCAAAGTGATGAATCTTTCGCTAATTTCACAGGTCCGATCACCTTATTGGGCTGATCCTCTGAACCAGGCCGTGATGCAAGCATGGGCCAATGGAATTACCGTTGTTGTAGCAGGTGGCAACACGGGTCCAAATCCAATGTCAATCGGCGTACCAGGAAACAATCCATATGCGATCACTGTTGGGGCTTTCACGGACAATTTTACGCCCGAAGATTGGAGTGATGACTACATCACCCCGTTCTCCTCAGCGGGACCAACTTTGGACGGTTTCGTAAAACCTGACATCGTCGCTCCGGGGGCGCACATCGTCTCGACTATGCTCCCGTCCACCAAGATCTCCCGGAACCACGAAGCCAACCGACTCACCTCTCACTATTTTTCAATGGCCGGCACTTCGCAAGCTGCGGCCATTGCTTCTGGAGTTGCCGCTCTAACCCTCTCTCACAATCCGGATCTCTCACCGGATGAGGTTAAATTCCGCCTGATGTTCACAGCCTTTCCCTGGATCGATCCCGAGTCCACCGACGCGCTATATAGTGTATGGCAGCAAGGCGCGGGCAGGATCAGTGCTCCGGACGCAGTATATGCCAATGTGGGTGGATCAGCCAATTATGGGCTGGACATCTCAGCAGACCTGGCCGGTTCCACTCATTACGAAGGCTTTTCCTACTATGACGAAACCACAGAGGAATTCCGGCTCAAAGGAGAGTATGGAAACTGGGCCGGTGGTTATGGTAATTGGGCCGGTGGTTACGGCAACTGGGCCGGGGGCTACGGCAATTGGGCTGGAGGTTACGGTAACTGGGCTGGGGGCTACGGCAACTGGGCTGGAGGCTACGGCAACTGGGCTGGAGGTTACGGTAACTGGGCAGGTGGCTATGGCAATTGGGCTGGGGGTTACGGTAACTGGGCAGGGTCCTTTGGCGAGGCTAGTTTTGCAGGAGCTTTCACAAACTGGAATGATAACGCTGTTGACTGGATGAATGATCACATCTCTGGAGGGACCTGGGTAGACTTCGACAGATAATCGCAGGGCACGCCGCCCATACAGATCGACAAATGCCAGGGCAGGAAGTGCACTTCTCGCCCTGGCATATTTAATATTCGTTTCATTCAGCCCTTCAAGTGTTTAAGAGCTTGCTCCGCTCTTTGAAGGCTGATCTCCGCACCTAATTGCTTGAAGATCAGTCTGGCCTCCTGAAAATACTGGCGCGCCTCCAAGAATTTTTTCTGTGTGCGGGCCAAGAATCCCAATTCTAGTGCGGTTTTTGCAGATTCCAGGCGCTCATAGGAGGCGTGAAAAATGCTGGCACTTTCCAGTAGCAGTCTCTTCGCATTTCTCCAGTCACCCCTTACCCCCGCCATAGATCCCTCGAGTCGCAATAACCGGCCGCGCTGGACAAAAAGACTCAAACCCGATTCACCCTCGTTTTTCATTATTTCACGGGCCTGATCCAGCCACTGTGTTGCATTTATAAGATCACCCTGCGCGAAATAGTTTTCTCCCATGTAATACGCCGCATCAATTAAATCGTCTTGTGCACCCAAATCCTCTAGAATTGAGATGCTTTCAATAAGGAGCTGATCCGCCCGTCCATACTGGCCCTGGGCTGTCCTCAATCTACCCATATACATGAGGGCCCTTCCCCGGTAAAAACGGTGTCCAATCTGTCCCGCAGCCAATACGCTCTTTCTAAAATTGGATTCCGCGAGTTCCAACATGCCGCGGTCGAACTGCACCAGGCCAAGGTTGGTATACGCCAGAGCAATTCCCTCCGCATCCTCGATTTTTTCGAGCAGTTCGATGCCCTGAAGGAAATTCATCTCGGCATCACGCAGATCACCGCGCATCAAGCCCAGCAAACCCAGATTATTGTAGAGCCTGGCAACGCCAGCGGTGTCCCCAATGGTCTCCCGGAGCGCCAAGCTCCTTCTGACATACGCGGACGCTTTCTCATACTCACGTTGGTGATAAGCCACGGCACCCAGACGATTATGAACTGAAGCAATTACATCATATTGGCTCGTCGCTTCCACGAGGGTCAAAGCTTCCGTCAAAAATTTCTGAGCCTCGTCGAAATTGCCTCGCAGGAAGTGAATCCAGCCAATGTCATTGGCGATTTGGGCTGCCTCGACAGGTTTCAATTCGGGTTCGCTTTCAAGCAGATCATTGGCGGAGGCTAAGTGTAACAATGCTTTCTCATAATCTCCCTGCCGTTCGAATGTGCCTGCAATTTTGCGTTGGAGAAGGCTGCCATCGTGAGGGTCACGGAGTGATCCCGTAGCCCCCGCCACGTCCACAGCCTGCTGATATTGTTCTCGGGCGGCAAGGTAGTCCCCAACAAAAAGCAAGACATCCCCCAATCCGACATGTACCCTCAAAGATTGATCCGCGCTGTGGCTCACTTCGGGCAAGAGATTCAGGGCTTCTCTGTAATGATGACGAGCCTGTTCATTAGCATAATCGCGAGCTGCTCGCTCTGCGGAAAGAATCAAGTAATGCAAAGCCCGATCTAATCTGGAGCTCCTCAGAAAGTGAGCTGCGAGCACCTCAACCTGTGTATCAATCTGATCCGCATACAGGCGTTCAATTGCCTCCCCCGCTCTGCCATGCAGTTCTCCCCGGTCTTGACGCAGGAGGGTACTATAAACCGCGTCCGAGGTCAGCACATGGCGGAATGCGTATTCCGATTCTGGGAACGAATCCCGAGGGAAAACAAATTCACGTTCCGTCAAGCGAGACAATACCTGACGTAATTGAAAATCATCGCTTGAAGGAACTAGCTCTCTAAGTAGCGGTAAACCAAACTCTTTCCCAATAACAGAAGCAGCCTGCAGAACACTTCGATAGTAGGGCTCAAGCCGGTCGAAGCGTGCCAGTATCAAATCCCGCAGTGTGTCAGGGACGCCCATTGCGGAGACATCCGCCCCCGGGGCTAAGCGCCAGTGCTGCTGCTCGCGCTGAATAATTTGTGCGTCGATGAGCATGCGCAGGATTTCTTCCAGATAAAATGGAACGCCGGAAGCGCGCTGCAATACCCGCTGGCTCAACTCCTCTGGTAGCTCGGGTATGGACAACAGCTGGAAGAACAGGCGTTCACTCTGTTCTGGAGAGAGTGCCCCGAGTTGTATGTGAGCAAATTGGTCCCCAAGGAAAGTCTTGGCATGATCGACGATTTCACCCATCTTGCCATCCTGGAATGGGCGGGAAATCGCGTAAATGAGCAGCGGTAGTTGCCGGACCGAATCAACCAAATACGCGAGTAGATCTAATGAAGCATCATCGGCCCAGTGCAGATCTTCGAGGATCAGAACCAAAGGATGTTGCTGAGTCTCGTTTGCGAGCAACTCGCGCACTGCTATAAAGATCTGCTGTCGTAATTGACTGGCATCCAGATAAGCCAGGCGTTCTGCAGCAGTCTTATCGGCATATTCCAAAGAAAGCATGTGCTCAAGGTACGGCAAATGGTCGGCTGCCTGCGATCCCAAAATGTCGTACGCCTTGCCTACCAGCTTCTCATGAATTTTCAAGGAAGAGGTCTCTGGAGTTACCCCGAGATAATGACGCATCAAGTCCTGGAATATCCAATAGGGGACCGAGCGCCGGTATGTTAGACTCTGCCCTTCGAGCATCTTGAAAGGCATATGATTGACCTGCCGTTTTAGTTCGGAGGTCAAACGACTCTTACCGATGCCCGCATCTCCAGTTACCAACACGAATTTGCCCTGCTGGAGGTTATTCAGATCGTAGAAAGCTTGTTTTAGGAAATCGAGTTCCGCATCACGGCCAATCAATGGAGCGCGCAGACCCTCGAGACCTCGAACCGAGCCCGGCCTGCTCTTTTGACCTACAAGGCGATAACCAGTAACGGGTTTAGAAACGCCCTTCAGAGATAAGGCTGGCAACTTGCGATACTCGAAGATCGCCCGCGTCCGGCGGTATACCTTATCACTGACCAAAATTGTGCCAGCGGGAGCGGCCTCTTCGAGCCGGCGCGCCAAGTTCACTGTGTCTCCGATGGCAGTGTAGTCCATCAACATGTCTGATCCGACTCCGCCGACAATCACCATTCCGGAGTGCAAGCCAATGTGTAATTTGAGCTGTTCGTTGAGTCGGCCAATCTGTTTTTCGCTTAAAATAGCGATATGTGACTGCATCTCCAAAGCTGTTCGCACCGCGCGCTCAGCATTATTCTCATGCGCCATGGGAGCACCGAAGAGCGCCATCAATCCGTCCCCAATAATCTTATCGACCATACCTTCATATTTATATACGACTTCAACCAGGGATTCAACAAACTGTTTTACAAGAAGATAGAGATCTTCGCTATCCATTCTTTCGGCCAAGCCAGTATAATCCGAGAGGTCAGCGAAGAGGACGGTAACGTTGCGGCGTTGTCCCTGCGCCTCGAGCCCGGCTCGGCGGAAACGCTCTTTCAAATCAGAGCCCATCAAAACACCAACGTCATCTGATGTGAGAAGTTCCGTATTCGCGGTTGCTGGGCCCTGATTCGCGACAAGCAGGCGAGTTCCGCAATTTCCGCAGAAACGCATGCCTGGAGGATTGTCAAATCCGCAGTATGTGCACAAGAGAGCCATGAAGATTCTTCTGCAGTCGCTTTTCTCAAAAAATATACCATGGGAAGCCAATACCCCGCCTTTCAAAAACGTTACGTAGAAAGAGTTTTTGTAGGAAAAATTTATTGACAGTTCATCAATTTTTCGTTTATAATGTTAACGCCCCGGCAAAAGTCGCTGGGGCATACTCTTGTATCCCCAACTTCCCCGCTCATCGGCGCCTAGGAGAAACAGCAGCCCACGGATCAGCCTCCGACAAGGCTCGCTAAAATGCGCAGACCGATCGGTGAAGTGAAGCTTGGAGGAAGTGATATGAAATACGCCATTGTCGAAGATGGTGGTAAACAATACAAAGCGATAGAAGGTAGTACAATAGATCTCGACCACTTCTCCACTGAAGTAGGAGAACAGTTTGACCTGGACCGGGTTCTAATGATTAACGATGGAGAAGATATAATCATAGGTGCCCCCTACATTCCCGGAGCGAAGGTCGAAGCGACGGTCATCTCCCAGATTAAGGGGCCCAAGATCGTGGTCTTTAAATACAAACCGAAAATTCGCTACCGGGTGAAGCAAGGTCACCGCCAGAGATATACTCGGCTCAGGATTGATGCGATCCTGGCGAAAGCAGGAGGAGAAAATGGCGCATAAGAAAGGTGGCGGCTCTAGCCGCAACAACCGTGATAGCAAAGCCAAACGGCTCGGCGTGAAGAAATATGCCGGTGAACACGTTTTATCAGGAAATATACTCGTTCGCCAGCGAGGCACACGAATTAAACCGGGCAAGAACGTCGGAATTGGAAGCGATGACACCCTTTTCGCTACTATTGAAGGCCACGTAAAATTCGAAACGATTCGCGATGGGCGCAAACGCGTCCACGTGGAACCGGTTGAAGAATAAGATTTATCGTCAAACTGGCGCCATTCCACGCCGATCCGGCGGGGTTTTGGCGCTACAACGACTGCATGCAAAAGGAATCAGCATTATGAAAGAAGGAATTCATCCGACATTTTATCCGGATGCTCAGGTCATCTGCGCGTGTGGCAATACCTGGACTACCGGTTCAACTCAGAAAATCATCCGAACCGACGTCTGCTCTCAATGTCACCCATTTTACACGGGTGAGCAGCGCATCGTGGATACAGAAGGTCAGGTCGACCGCTTCTATAAGAAATTGCAGGCGCGCCAGCAATATCTTGAGGAAATCGAAGCCCGGGAGGCAGCGCGCACTTCTCCCGACCGCCCAATTAGCGACCTCGATCTGGGTACGCGAGCAACTGATGTACTTGCTAAGGCGGGAATCACCAAGGTCGGTGAGGCTTTGGACAAACTGGCTTTAGGCGAACAAACTCTTCTTAATATCGAGGGTTTTGGGAGAAAATCTCTGGCCGACTTAAAGAAACGACTGCGCCAGATGGGTTATGAGTTGCCCGAGGCAGCAGAAGAAATCAAAGCCTGATCCTTGTGTTCAGCAAAACTTAGGTTAAACTTAGAGGCAGATGCAATGCGCATCTGCCTTTTTGATCCTTGCCTAATGTTTATCGAGATGATATCAATGGAGGTGGATATGAAGCATCACACTGGTTCTATTGAGGTCATTGTCGGTTCGATGTTCAGCGGCAAAACTGATGAGTTGATCCGCAGGTTACGCCGGGCTACCATCGCTCGCCAGAAAGTGCAGGTCTTTAAGCCCGCCATAGATAATCGTTACGATGAAGAAAGAGTGACTTCACACGCTGGCAGTGACTTCGGTGCTCTACCAATTGGAAGAGCCGCCGATATCCTCGACAAGCTGGTGGAAGATACAACCGTGGTTGCGATTGATGAGGCCCAATTCTTCGATTCCGAAATTTCGCCAATCATCCAGGAGCTCGCCGATCGCGGCATACGCGTCATCGTCGCTGGGTTGGATACCGATTTTCGAGGTGAACCCTTCGGACAAATACCTACCATAATGGCGCAAGCCGAACAGGTCGATAAATTGCACGCCATCTGCATGGTATGTGGAGAGCCGGCGTCGCGCACTCAGCGATTAGTCAACGGAAAGCCGGCCCATTATGATGATCCTGTCGTTATTATTGGCGCTTCCGAGCTTTACGAGGCCCGCTGCCGGGCTCATCACGAGGTGCCGCGAGATTGAAGATGCAAGACTATAAAGACTTTCTCGAATCTATCATCATCCCGGCGGATGTACTGCAGCAGCGGATCGCCGAGCTTGGTCAGGAGATCAGTCAGGATTACCAGGATCACAATCTGCATCTGATTTGCATTCTACGGGGTGGCGTTTTATTCTTGGCCGACTTAATGCGACGTATCACAATCAACCATACCATCGACTTCATGGCAGTCTCCTCATATGGTGCGGGTGCCCGAAAGTCGACGGGGCAGGTAAGAATTGCTCTGGACCTAAAAGAGGATATCCACGAACGGGATGTGCTCCTCGTAGAGGATATCGTCGATAGTGGTTATACGATCGCCTCAGTGATTGAAATTCTGGAAACCAGGCATCCTAAGAGCTTACGTGTCTGCACCCTGCTCGATAAGATAGAGCGCCGCGCGATCGAAGTGCCCATCCACTATCGCGGTTTTACAATTCCAGATAAATTCGTCTTCGGTTACGGATTGGACCTGGATGAGTATTATCGTAATCTACCATTTATCGGGGCTGTAAACCCAGAGCGATATCACCCACGCGAGTGATCAATGGCTGGCGGCAAGCAAAATCCGGATGTGCCGGAGATCAGCTAAATAGCATACGTGCCAACCTCACAACCTCTTCCAGTTTCGGTTCATCCTATACTCAATCAAGTCCGGCTCATCTTACCAGCCGAGTCAGCCGTGTATTTAGTTGGCGGTGCCGTACGAGACGCTTTGTTGAAACGTCCAGTCCACGACATGGATTTTATCATGCCGGAGAAAGCCTTGGAATCTGCCCGCAAGGTAGCTGATGCACTTAAAGGGGCTTACTATACCCTTGACCAGGAACGACAGACCGGGCGAATCATCATTGATCATGCGGACGAGGATCGCTTGGTGATGGATTTTGCGACCTGGCAGGGACCCGATCTGGAAAGCGATCTGCGGGCCAGGGATTTCACGATCAACGCCATGGCAATGGATTTACATTCTCCCGAGGCGCTGATCGACCCGTTGGGTGGTGTTCGAGACCTTCACGCCAAGCAACTGCGCGCCTGTTCACCAGGTGCGCTAGAGGCAGACCCTGTCCGGATATTGCGAGGTGTTCGCCTAGCAACTGTGTTTGACCTTCACATCGTCGCAGAGACTCAGGAAAGGATGCGAGATGCCGTGCACCTGATTCCCGGAGTCTCAATCGAACGTCTGCGTGATGAACTGTTCAGAATCATGGATAGCCCCAGGCCCGCATCTGCCATACGCGCTCTGGACATACTCGGTGCACTGCAACCGGTGCTGCCAGA
>DASQQR010000068.1:0-10412 GCA_035643335.1 Anaerolineales bacterium | reverse complement strand
GGCTAAATCCAAAAACGGTTTAGACTTTATCGTCTAAATCTTAATTGCTGCCTCAGACTCCGCGCTGCCGCCAGGACTCCGTGGATCCGCAAAATTGGTTCTGCAGCCATATCGGCGCCCGTTCGAACACGCTGTTCTGCTTGACTGAAAATATCCTGCACGCGGCGTGTCACAGGAGGAAGGTACTTCAAGACGCGCAGCAGGCCATAATTCAGGGCCGCAAACAGCACGACAAACAGCAATGTGGCCAGCATCGCCGGGATTATCAGGAAGATCAACGAAATATCTGCCCAGCGGCTAGCATCATCCGCTCCCCCCAATCCAGCCAGAACCGCGAGTGTAATTGCCATAAGCATCCCGATGACCAAGGGCACTGTAATTTGCCACAGCGTCTGGCGAGCATGGGCTTTTTGGGTAATTGGATTACGTGCTAATTTCTCAGGAAGCTTTATGTTGCTCATCTTAAACTCAATTGTAGCATGATTCCTCCCCGAAGTTTGTTGACCAAGCCGCAATGGCATGCTAAAATCGTTATCAAATTCCGCCTCACAGGATTCGCCAAGCAAGTACCGGCTGTATCCCGACTGATACATAATGAATAATCGCGCCGAAGAAGCCATTGACATCTTGTTCATCGAGGAAAGTCCCGAATACGTTCAATTGCTAGGCGAGGCGCTCAATTCCCAAGGTACTGACAGATTTACAATTATTCATGCAGACCGATTACGCACTGGTTTAAAATATCTGGCTGAGAAAAGCTTTAAGGTGGTTCTGTCCGACCTGGTGCTGCCGGATAGCATCGGATTTGATACGTTCGCCATTTTACACGACCAGGCCGCTGATACGCCCATTATCATCCTTACGTCGCTTCAGGATGAACAACTTGCAGTCCGCACAGTCCGAGCGGGTGCCCAAGATCTTCTGATCAAAGGTCAGTTCCGGCCCCCCTCTTTGATGCGAGCCATCTACTATGCTATCGAGCGCCACAAGACCAAGGTAAGAATTCAACGAATCTCACTGATCGATGATCTGACTGAGCTCTATAACCGCAGGGGGTTCTATGCGCTCGCCAAGCAGCAGCTTAAGTTAGCCAGCCGGGCACATCAAGAACTAACACTGATCCTGGCTGATCTCGATAATATGAAGTTCATTAACGATAATTTCGGCCATGCGGAGGGAGACCGTGCTCTGCAATCCATTGCAAAACTCCTCAAGACCTCCCTACGGGGCACCGACATCATCTCCAGACTGGACGGCGACGAATTCACGATTGTAGCACTGGGCGCCTCGGAGTATGGGGCTTTGGCTATCCTGAAACGCTTATATGAAAATATTGATCGTCATAATCGCAACAACGGCCGCTACCAGCTGTCTCTAAGCACGGGTTCTGCGCAGTATGATTACCAAGAGAATCCGACGCTCGAGGATCTGTTCGCCGAAGCAGACAAGGCGCTTTACAAAAACAAACGGCAGAAACTCTCTAAAATCACCCAAGCTCCATAGGTCAATTTCATGCTGAACCAAAGCGGAAAATACCCCATCGAGGTGCTAGTCGTGGAAGACGATCCCGAATTCGCCAGCATGCTCGAGGCCATATTATCCGAGGCCACCTCAGGGCAATTCAATCCGGTGCTCGTAGAGACTTTGGAAGGGACGCTCATCCGGCTCCAAAAGCAGGATTTCGACGTTATCTTGCTAGATCTGTTCCTGCCTGATTGCCAGGGCCAGCAAACCTTTCGAAAAATTATCGAAGTGGTCCCAGAGGTGCCCATCGTTGTGGTTACAGGAATGGACGATAAATCCCAGGCAATTCAATCCGTCCGAGAAGGTGCACAAGATTACCTGGTCAAAGGGGATCTGGATGTAAATCAGTTGATTCGTTCATTACTTTATGCCATCGAGCGACACCGCTCACGCCGCGTGTTACAGGATCTATCATTTAGCGACGAGCTGACTGGTTTACTCAACCGGCGGGGATTTCTGTCCCTGGCACCCAAACACCTTAAGATCGCTCAAAGGGCAAATTGGGAATTACTGGTTTTTTTCATCGACCTGGACGAATTAAAGAAAATCAATGATAATTTCGGTCATCCGGAGGGAGACCAGGCTTTAAGAGCCGTGGCAAACATCCTCAGAGAGACTTTTCGGACTTCGGATGTGGTGGCAAGGATAGGCGGTGACGAGTTCATCGTGCTGGCTATCAACGCCTCCGACGCCAG
This sequence comes from Anaerolineales bacterium, assembly GCA_035643335.1. Classification (GTDB taxonomy): domain Bacteria; phylum Chloroflexota; class Anaerolineae; order Anaerolineales; family UBA4823; genus DASQQR01. The sequence goes on along the minus strand of DASQQR010000068.1, from coordinate 8,193 downwards.
CATTGAGAACATCACGGCGCGGTTGCACGAGAACATGGACCAACACAACCACAGTGGAGATCGCTTTCGCATATCGCTCAGCTATGGCGTGGCTCGGTTCGGCCCGCAGGAGCAGCCTTCTCTTGAGGAAATGATCATCCAGGCGGATCAAGCGCTTTACGATAACAAACGAAGAAAGCACGAGACAAACCAGGGACCATAAAGCATGCTCGCTCGCGTATGCTCCTGCGCGGTGATTGGACTCGAGGGGGTAATCGTTGAAGTGGAAGTAGATACCGGTCAGGGGTTACCTTCCATCACGATTGTGGGCCTACCGGACACCACGGTTCAAGAAAGCCGTGAACGCGTCCAGGCCGCGATTAAGAATTCCGACCTGTACTTTCCCCGCAAACGCCTGATTGTCAATTTGGCTCCCGCGGCGGTCCGTAAAGAAGGTCCTGCTTACGATCTGCCAATTGCCTTGGGCGTTCTGATCGCTACCAACCAGCTAGACTCCGCAAGCATTGAGGACGCTCTTATTGTGGGGGAACTCTCCTTGGATGGCAGCGTGCGTCATGTGCGTGGTATTTTACCAATGGCCGCAATGGCGCGCGATCAGGGTTTCAAACGCATCTTCCTACCCCAGGTCGACGCCTGTGAGGCAGCCCTGATTCCCGACTTAGAAGTGATCCCCGTTCCCTCTTTGTCGGCCTTGCATGCCCATTTGTGTGGGTTAGCTCCTCTTGCCCCACAAGCCCCCGTGGTTATCGAGGACCTGCCAATCGAAGTGCAGACTAATTTTCGGGATATCAAGGGCCAGGAGCACGTTAAACGTGCCTTAGAGGTGGCAGCGGCCGGCGGTCACAATGTACTTCTTATCGGGCCGCCAGGTGCCGGGAAGACTTTGATGGCACGCGCCATGCCGGCGATCCTGCCACGGATGACCATCAATGAGGCCCTGGACGTCACTCGGATTTATTCAGTGGCGGACCAACTACCTCCCGAGGTCCCCTTGATCCGCAATCGTCCATTTCGATCTCCGCATCACACCATTTCCCATGCGGGCCTGGTCGGTGGGGGAAACTGGCCTCATCCAGGAGAGATTTCGTTGGCACATCGCGGCGTGCTCTTCTTAGATGAGCTACCCGAATTTGGGCCGCGCGTCCTGGAGGTAATGCGCCAACCGATCGAAGACAAAGTGGTAACCATCAGCCGGGCTCAAGGTTCGCTCACCTTTCCGGCTAATTTCCAGCTCGTCGCAGCCATGAACCCCTGTCCGTGCGGCTATTACGGAGATCCGGTCAAGCCCTGTACGTGCTCATCAGCGACGATTACAAGGTATCAAAAACGCGTCTCAGGTCCCCTGCTGGACCGCATTGATATTCATGTTGAGGTCCCTCGGGTGGAGTATGAGAAACTGAGCGGTGATCGCCTGGGAGAACCATCCGCAACCGTGCAGTCGCGAGTGGAAAAGGCACGTGAACACCAGCGAAATCGATTTGAAGCCACCCATCTCACCTGCAATGCGGATATGCATCCGGCAGAAGTGCGCAAACACTGCCAGCTGGATGATACCTGCCGCAGCCTAATGCGCTCAGCGATGAACCAGCTTCAGTTGACGGCGCGCGCTTACCACCGGGTGCTCAAGCTGGCCCGCACTATCGCCGACATGGCAGGAAGCGAATGCATTCAACCTGCACATCTGGCAGAAGCACTGCAGTACCGGCCGAAGGGAATGATAGGCTGAAATATCAACTTACTTTATTACAAACGTCACCACGGTGACTTTGCTGGGCTGTACTTCGACTACCTTCTGCCGCATGCCGTTCATCAAGAAGGAAATTTGATACTCGCCAGCCGGTAAATTCCCCACAGCGAAACTTTCTTTAATCGGGTCTTGCCCGACCAGACTCTCTCCAGCATAGGTCCTCAGATAAATTTGGTCAATGGCCGGCAGTCCGGGGCCTGCGAGACGCTCCAGGATGATATTGGTAACATTAATGTAATTGCTATTCTCATCCATAATGCGGCCCGCCAGGGCTCCTTGGGGTTGGCCCGTCTCGTCGGGGAGGAGATCTATCCACAACTCCGGATTGCGAGCGGCCTGGAAGGTGTTCTCCCCAAGACGGACTTCAAAGTAAAGGACGCTTCCAGAGACGTCTCCGCTCATCCCGACCAAACCGATTTCCTCACCAGCCCCAACCGTATCCTCTATGTCCACCAGTACTTGTGAGAGATGACCGTACAACGTAAACACAGGATCTGAAAATCCTGGCAGGTCATGTTTCAAAATGACCAGATTTCCGTAGGCATTACGGTAACGACCATACGGCATTTGACTGTCATCACCAGCGACCACCACAGTGCCATCTGCGGCAGCAAGCACCGGTGTACCGCTGGAATTAAGGAAATAGACGCCACGGTTAGCATCGCGTGTGCCGGAGCGGTAGGTTCCGTATCGAGAAGTGGGGTCAATTGTGTTGCGACCTTCTGCCCCAATCGGCCGTTGCAGTAGGAAATATCCGGACTCAACGCAGATCTCATCAGAGCAAGGTCCGCTTGACGAGGATGCAGCCTCAGTCGCCGGGGGTGGGTATGGTGGCTGTGTCGCAGGCACAGCGACCTGCGCCGGAGACGCCATGGCTTGACTTTCGGGGGTCGGGGAGGTCGTTGCAGATTTAGGCCCCGTTTCCGGGGAGGAGGTTCCTTCATTCACCGCAGGTCCGGTGCCGCGTCCGCATCCAGCGGAGGCCATTATAAAAACAAAACCAACCAGGACAGTGAAAAAAGACGTTCGAGATTTCATCATATCTCTACCTCCCTCGACTAGGCTGAACTGAGTTGATTTTAGCACACCCCTTTAAGAAGGATCTTTATGGAGCATGGTACATTGGTACCAGAAAGGAAGCACGAAATTATCAATTATGCAAGCTCATATCCAACATTCGAGTACAGACCACGCGGCGACCTCCAACGATTTTGAGTTAATAGTTATTTGGGCACCCGTGTGATGAGGCGCCAGAGAAAATCCAAAGACTGGAGAAGATCGCGACCCGGTGGCACGGTATAAAAATAGACTTATAATCAGGGGGATTTTCTGCAAGTATGAGGCTTTCAAATATCTTTATGATCGAAAATATCAGGGCGTTGCGAACGCTCTATTGTGAAAAGGAAATTCGGATTTCAAGCCGGACCATACCGCTGGCTCTGCTTGGGATCTTAATCCTGGCATTTGGACTACTGATAACCCAGTTAGGTTTTTATCAGGACGACTGGCACCATGTCTACTTCGCTCATTCCTTAGGAATATCGCGACTGTGGGATATGTTCCTGTACGACGGCCGGCCACTGGCAGCTGTTTTGTACATGCTTGGTTTTTCAATTTTGGGATTTGTGCCCCTTCACTGGCACGTTTCCACGCTGATCCTGAGATATCTGACTATTCTGTTCACCTGGCTTTACCTGAAGGATATATGGCCCGAGCACAAACGCGAAGTTACCTGGGCCGCCCTGCTTTTCATCATCTATCCTCTATTTAAGCTGCAGCCTTTATCTGTGGCCTACACTGTGCACTGGACTGGCTTTCTCCTTTTCTCAATTTCGATCTGGTCCATGGTGCAGTCGATCATTAGGCCACGTTGGTTTTGGCCCTTCACTCTCCTGGCATTGCTAACGAATGGGTTGCATCTGGCCTTTATCGAATATTTTTCAGGCGTCGAACTGATCCGGCCTTTCATCCTATGGTTATTGCCACGGCATCGGGAAATTCGACTTCGGAAACGGCTGCAGAGAGTCCTCGGAGTATGGCTCCCATATCTGGTTATCTTCTCTTCGTTCCTGCTCTACCGGATTTACCTAATTCCGGTACCCGAACCGGGCTATGAACGAAATGTCCCTACAGTTCTCTTCGATTTATTTAGAACGCCCTTGCCGACAACATTCAAATTAATAGAAAGCCTCTTGCAGGACTCGATCTACATTCTGATTACTGTCTGGAGCAAGGTTTTTTCGCCTGACCTGTTTGAAATCACCCAGCCAGCAAGCAACAAGATCATCTTCATAGCCCTTCTGACGGGGTTGGCGCTTTTCTACTACCTCCGGCATCTGGAGGCCGAGGAATCAGTGGCAACCGAAAATCATCAGCCATGGTATCGCTCGGCTTTAATGATTGGATCGGCCCTAACCGTGCTGGGGCTAGTTCCCGCCTGGATCACCGGTCAGAGCGTCTCCCAAGATAACCCCTTGTGGAGCGGTCGGTTGGGGATGGGCTCGATGGTGGGCGCCAGTCTGGTATTGGTTGCGCTGATGGAACTACTGATTCGAAATAGAAAATATAGAACCCTCTTTATCGTCATCTTGATTTCTTTTTCGATCGGTTGGCATATTCTGTATACCAACGATTACCGCTGGTCCTGGATCAAACAACAGCGATTTTTCAATCAACTGTACTGGCGCGCCCCTTACATAGATGAAAACACGACGATCATTTCGGATGAGGAGATCTTTCCTTACATGGGAGAATATCCGACCGCTTTTGCTCTTGGCAATTTGTATCCGAAATTCGACAAGACAATGAACTTAAATTATTGGTTCTACAGCGCATTGAGAAGGTTTAATGACCAGCGCCAGGAATTGATCGAGGGCATGCCCTTCGAGTACGATCACAATTTCGGCAGATTTAACGGCTACAGCCTGGACAGCCTGGTGATCTACTACCGTCCAGAGCAAAACCAGTGCCTTTGGGTGTTGGGCCCGGAGGACACAACCATTCGTATCTTGCCTCCGATCCTCCAGGATATTGCGGTAATTTCAAACCTGGATCGAATAGATCCCGAGCCTCTTGATTCCTCTGCGTTTCCGTCCGAGATCTTCGGCAAAGAATCCGAAAACTCGTGGTGCTATTATTACGAAAAGGCCAGCCTGGCCGAGCAGGAAAAAGATTGGAACAAGATTGTGAAATTTTGGAAAATCGCGCAAGGAAACGGTTTTCAGCCCGAAAACGGCATAGAGGCTTTGCCCTTTATCGAAGGATTGGCCTATCGCGGGGACTGGGCGCAAGCCAGGCACCTGACGATCCGGGCGAACCAGATAACCGAGGGCATGAAGCGCAGGCTTTGTCCGCTTTGGGACCAGATCGCGGCCAGCACCCAGCCGACTCCGGAGCGGGATCAGACCATCCAGGCGATACAAGACAAAGTTGGCTGCACCGAGTAGAGCTGCCTTCAGCGAACCTGAAAGAATCGTAGCGCCCGTTGAAGACCAGATGAACCGCTGGCCAGGACACACCTCGTATTTGATCCAATACGAAAAGATCATTCCCTTCGTTTTGTCCCTGCTATTTATTGGTATCACCACTCCTGGCATATCTTGGGGAACCCCCGAAGTATGGAATCCTGACGAATTAGTGATCCGGGTAGATGAGGCATTACACGGGGGATGGGAGTTTGACACAACCAATTTTGATTATCCCTCCCTACCAAAGTATGCAATGTACGCGGTCGGGAAAGTGGTTTATGGGTTGGGGTATTCAAGGTCCGCGTTCATACAATCGGCCCGCTTTATAACCGTTCTGTTGGGCGGAGCAATCGTTCTCCTCATATACTGGATAACACGGATGAGCGGGGGAGGCATTTACACCGCGATGTTGGCATCTTTCCTCACCATCTCGAGCAGCGAAATCGCCAGAAACACCCGTTTTGCTCACAACGATCTTTATCTGGCTTTCTTTGTAGTATTAACGGTGTACTGGCTGATCAAATACAATCATTCAAAGAACAGGCTGTGGCTCTATTGCGCATTTTTCGGAGTTGGCTTAGCTGCCTCAAGCAAATACAACGGTGCCAGCATTATTATCGCTCCATTAGTTCTTTACTTGGCGAGCCAATGGGGGCAACTGACAAAACGCTTCCTGAGAATTCTGGAAAGGTTATTCATCGGCCTGGCACTCAGCGTTCTGGGCTATGGGATTGGCACCCCAAGAGCAATATTGTGGGCCGCATTCTATATCAAACGGGTCGTCCCCGCCCTCACCCAACATGCAAATTATGAGATTGAACCGGAGAGTAAGGTCGGGTTCTTGGGCCAGTGGAGCACTCTGAACAAATCTCTCAGCACCCCGATTTACGTTCTTTTCCTGATTTCATTTACCTGGTTCGCTTTCCGAGTCATCTGGCCATACATTCGGAAAGGCAACATAAAAACTGGATCAGGATGTATAAAGATCATTTTGCTGACCATCATTGCATTCGATTTGCCAATCCTCTTATCCTACAATTTCCCTTCCCGATTCTTTATCCCTCTCATTCCACTCTTCTCGATATTGTCCGCCCTTTTTATCCAGGATATTCTCGCTCAACCCCGAATTAGAAGTCTCAAGTATACTGCTCCAACCATCGTCGCCAGCTTAATTGCCATCTTATGCTTTACTTTTCTACGGGCGGCCAGCATTTTTCTTCTATTCGAAAATGACGCCAGAATCCCAGCCAGTGAGTTTGTGAAGGCCCTGCCGGCAGGAACTTCGATTGAGTATACTCTATACCCGCCGAATATCCCCGAAAACCAGTTTTCAAGCAAACATAATTACCCGATCTTCTTCAAGAAGTTTCCCGAGCAGAGCCCGCCACAAAGCAAGCTTTATGAATTTAATCAGGGTGAGCCGGGCATAGAAAGTCGTCGACCTGATTATCTAATTATTGACAGTTTTACTTTCGACCGCTTCAGTGAAGAATACGAATGCACGATGTTGCCAGTCGAATGTGCATTTTTCAGGAGACTGCAGTCTGGCCAAACCGATTATCAATTGATAAAAACCTTCAGCTACTCGTTGCCCGCTTACCTGCCCCTGATAAAGGTTTCCTTTCTGAATCCTGAGATACAGATTTACCAGAGAATACCATAACCAGCCAGATCAATATGATTGGCCACCTGCGCTGGAATGAATTCAAGCCCATTTTTGGATATTACCAATAACATCGCCAGCAATCATGCGCACCGCAGTCGCCATCCCATTACGAACTGCCCTGGCTTTACTGCGACCGTGACCGATAAACATCGGATGTTGCACGCCCAGCAATGTCGCCGCGCCATAACTGGCATAATGGTAGCGAGCCCGCAGCTTCTCCAAGTGTGATTTGACCAATTCAACCGAATCAGGCGGCATCTGGGGAAGAAGATATTCAAACTGCGCCAACAGGTTGGCGACCATTCCTTCAGTCGCTTTCAACAAAACATTGCCGGCGAATCCATCGGAAACGACTACGTTTACATCGTTCGAAGCCAGCGTGTGTGGCTCCACATTGCCAATAAAATCCAGGCCCACCGCACCGGCCAATAAAGCATAAGCTTCCTTACCAACTTTATTTCCTTTATTCGCCTCGGAGCCATTGGAAAGCAAACCAACGCGAGGATGCACGATTCCACCGGCGTACCTGGCATAGGCCGAACCCATCAATGCAAATTGAAGCAAGTGGACCGGACGGACATCGGCATTTGCGCCCACGTCGATCAAATACAGATCACGGCGAATCCCCAAAAAGGGCACGATCACTGCAGGCCTGTCTATACCCGGGATCCGTCCAAAGTTGAATAGCGCCGCGATCATGCCAGCCCCGGTATGCCCCATGGTAAGGACGCCGTCCGCCCGCCCTTCGAGTACAAGGCGGCATGCCACATTGATGGATGCATCTGGTGAAATTCGGACTGCCTGAGCTGGGTCCTGATCCATGTGGATCACGTCTTGGGCAAGGACCACCTCCAAACTGAGGTCGCTGGTTATGACATCTTGGAGCTGCCTCCGCACTACCTCGGGGTTGCCCACGAGGGAAACTGCCACATCGAGCTCCCGCGCCCCTTGAATCGCTCCTGCCACAATCTCGGCCGGAGCATAATCCCCGCCCATGGCATCTATCGCCAGGCGAATCACTCCCACTGGAGGGCAACCCCCAACAGGCCAGGCCCAAAATGGACAGCTAAGGCGGGTCCGAAATCCACCACGTAGGGCTCACCATCGAACCCAAGCTCTTTGGCAGCTTCGAGTGCCCATTGTCCCGCCTTTTCCGCGATATTTCCATTTATGATGGCCATCCGTTTGGGCTTGCCCTCCCTCATTTGTTGGCGAGTTAGAGCCAACACACGCTGAAGGGCAGCGCGCTGGGTGCGCTCCGTTCCAACAGCTTTTGGAACCCCATCAATCACGGAGACCACTGGTTTTACGGA
>DASQQR010000067.1:0-3526 GCA_035643335.1 Anaerolineales bacterium | reverse complement strand
GTTCCTAGTTTCACGTGGCCCGGGGGCACACCCGAGATCGGCGCGCGCCTGGCTGAAATCGGCCAGGCTGCCGACGAGGCCGGCTTTTACAGCCTGTGGGTAATGGATCACTTCTTTCAAATTCGGGGGGTAGGCGAGCTGGAAGAGCCCATGTTGGAAAGCTATTCGGCCTTGGGCTATCTGGCTGGCCTGACTCACAACGTGCAGCTCGGCACGCTGGTCACCGGAGTGGTTTACCGCCGTCCCGGCATCCTGGTGAAGACCGCCACCACGCTGGATGTGCTCTCGGGTGGCCGGGCATATTTCGGCATCGGCGCTGCCTGGTTTGAGCGGGAGGCCAAGGGATTAGGAGTACCGTTCCCCCCGTTGAAAGAGCGCTTCGAGCGCTTGGAAGAGAGCCTCCAGATCGCCAAACAGATGTGGTCGGGCCAGGTCGCCTCCTATCATGGAAAACACTACCAACTGGCCGAAACCCTTACTAGCCCCCAGCCGGTGTCCAGGCCTCACCCTCCTATCTTGATTGGTGGTATGGGAGAGCGGAAAACCCTGCGGTTAGTGGCACAATACGCCGACGCCTGCAACCTGTTTGCCCGCGCTGGGGATGACGTGCTCCGCCATAAGCTCGAGGTGCTGCGCCAGCACTGCGAGGATGTCGGGCGGCCCTACGCAGAAATCGAGCGCACTGTCCTGAGCACGGTCAAGATCGCCCCGGACGGGATGTCAGCCTCCGAGATGGTCCAGATGTGCCGGGGCTTGGCACAGATGGGCATCCAGCACCTGATCGTCAATATGCCCAACGTTCACAAGATCAAACCCATCGAAATCATCGGGCGGGAGGTAATCCCCACCGTAGCTGAGCTTTAGAGCTTCTAATTGAAAGCCTCGAGGCGCTGACCTGAACATAGCGTCGCGGAGGCTCAGAGACTCTGTTCCCTTAACCCTCTTATCGGCACGGATCACCGACCTCACCCGAGGCAAAGTCGTTGACCCGGAGCACCTCCCCGTTGGCACCAAGCGCTTTTAGCCGGCACACTTTCACCCTGGCTGGCGCAAAGATGGCGAAAGCGCGGTCGCCGGCCTCGTCGCGCACCGAATCGCCGCTGCTCAGTTCCCCTTCAACGGCGCTGACATCGGGTGATAGCACCTGGCCGTAGATGGCAGTCGTGCTGCCCCTTACAGTGAAATAGTCCAACAGCTGGTCAGGGGCCGGTGGTCGCGAGCTGCCTGCCCCGCCCCCTCCCGACTGCTCCCAGGCACCGCCCGGCGTTCGCCGGTACGCCGACACTCCCGTAAAAAAGCTGCCGGATTCATCGCCTCTGGGTGGCATCCGATAGGTATAAATCACCACGACCTCGCCCTCGGGCGTCTGGCGCATCCCGAGCACGCGCCTATCCAGCGCTTCCGGGAAGTCCCGAAACAGCATCTTCTGGGTATCCTGCATGGGGTTGCTGACCGAACCCCTTGGGAGGCACGCGGATAGAATAAGCGTGCATAATAGGGTGAGGAGCGATGCCTTGATCAGAGGGGAATCCTTGGACAATCCAATTCGATCCAATGTTAATAATACTATGTAAATGAGATAAGGTATACTCTGCCTTGTCACGCGGCTACGGCGAAAATCGCTGGCGCGGCTCTTGTACGTAGTGATCCAGAATCTTCGAGGTAAGAATGACCGGTGACAACGCTTTGATTGAGAGCCAGCACCTTAGTAAGCATTATGGAGATAAGGTGGCGGTCAACGACGTCAGCTTCGAGGTATACACCGGGGAGGTGTTCGGCTTCCTGGGCCCTAATGGCGCCGGCAAGACCACTACCATCAAGATGATCATCGGCCTGCTGCAACCCACCTCAGGCAGGGTAAGAGTGGCTGGGTACGATGTGACCCAGGAGCCGCTGCGAGCCAAGGCGAGCAGCGGATTCGTGCCGGATACGCCCAACCTCTACCCCAAATTATCGGGCCGGGAACTGCTGCGCTTTGTCGGGGATCTGTACGAGATGGACCGCCAGCAGGTAGAGCGACGTATCGATGAGCTGCTGAAGATCTTTCGCCTGGAAGAAGCCGCGGACGATACGATCGATTCATACAGCCACGGCATGCAGCAAAAAACCGCCCTGGCAGCTGCCCTGATGCACGACCCCAAAGTCCTGGTGCTCGACGAACCGACGGCCGGCCTCGATCCCCGCTCGGCCCGCCTGATCAAGGACATGTTACGCCAGATGGCGGAGCGCGGCGCGGCCGTCTTCCTCTCCACGCACATCCTCGAGATCGCCGAGCGGATGTGCGATCGCATTGGCATCATCAATCAAGGACAGCTAATCGCAGTCGGAACCATGCAAGAGCTGCGGACTTTAGGGAAGGGCGAGACCAGCCTGGAAGATATCTTCCTGAGTTTGACCGGCGGGGCGGAATATGCCGAGATCGCCGAGGTGTTGCGGTGATCGGCTTTTCCACAGCGCAGGCACCGCCCGGGTCGAGCCTGTGGAGATCGGTATGGAAACTGCTGCGCTTACGCATTAAGATTTTCACCAGCGGATTCCAGCGCGCCAGATTGAGGCGCAAAATCGGCATCATTGTCCTGGCATTGGCGGCGCTGGTCGTGCTGGCGTTTGCCTTCGTGCTCAGCTGGCTCATCCTCAGGTTCATGCGTTCGCCGCAGTTGCTCCAGTACGTAGGCGATGCGGTATCCCTTTTAGAGAGCTTGCCGGTGATCGTGGTCTCGACTGCATTCCTGGTTATTTTGCTGACCAGTTTTGGCGTTTTGCTCCAGGCTCTATACCTGGCCGGGGATATGGACTTCCTGCTCAGCGCGCCCGTGCAGATTCGGGCTGTCTTCATCAGCAAATTAATCCAGGCCATCCTGCCCAGCTTTGGTCTGGTCCTTTTGTTTGGCTTGCCAGTTCTCTACGGTCTGGGCGCTTCCAGCGGATACAGCCTGCTGTACTACCCCCTGGTCCTGGTCGTGCTGAGTGCCCTGACACTGGCCGCGGCTGGACTGTCCAGCTTGCTGGTCATGCTGGTGGTACGCATATTCCCGGCACGCCGCGTCGCCGAAGTGCTGGGTTTATTGGTCGGCGTGGTTTCTTTTCTATGCGGACAATCGGGCCAACTCACCAATTATGCGGATATCTCCGGACAGCAGGCCTCTCAAGCTCTGGGAATGCTCTCACGCTTGAATTCACCCTGGTCACCGCTGGCGTGGGCCGGGCGGGGGCTGGCGGATGTCGGCGCGGCGCGCTGGGCCAGCGGATTGGGTCTTACGCTGCTCAGCCTGGGGCTGGCCAGCGGCATTTTCATCTTATCGCTAAGCACGGCAGAGCGCCTGTACTTCACCGGGTGGGCGAACGTACAGATTACTCCGCGCAGGAAGAAAACGCCGCGCACCGCGCGCCCTCTCGACAGAAAAGGATCACCCCTCAGCAAGCTGGTCGAAGCCAATTTGCCTGCCTCGGTGCGCGGGATATTCGTGAAAGACCTGCTCGTGCTCAGGCGCGATTTGCGCAATATGTCTCAACTGGTCACGCCTTT
>DASQQR010000066.1:0-18242 GCA_035643335.1 Anaerolineales bacterium | reverse complement strand
AGAGCAGAGCCACGACCAGCATGAGGGTCTGGTTAATATTGATACCGGCTACCTCGGAAGGATTCAGGCGCAGGAATTCTAAAAGGAACCGTCCTACGGGATAAACAATCAGGTAGACCAGGAACAGATCCCCGGATCTGAGTCGCCCCTTGTGGCGATGTCCCAGCCACAGCAGAAAAGCCATATTCGCCAGGTTCCACAAGGATTCATACAAGAAGAGGGGGTGGTAATAAGCCACATCCTGATAGTTCGGCAGGCGGTGTTGGGGGTCGATGTAGATCGCCCAGGGCAGGTTTGTGGGCGCCCCGTATAGCTCCTGGTTGACGAAGTTTCCCCAGCGGCCGATGGCCTGTCCTAATGCCAGTGCAGGGGCAACGATGTCAACCCAGACGGCGAAATCCAACTTGTTGCGGCGAGCGAACAAGTAAAGGGCTAACAACCCGCCAACAACGGCCCCGGGAATTCCCAAACCTCCGTGCCAAATAGCCAGAGCATCCAGAGGGTGGGTCAGATAGAATTTGGTGGTAATTCCGACCGAGGTCATCGATTCGGGCGGGGTCAGGATATGCCAGATGCGAGCACCAATAATGCCGCCGATCAAAACCCATACCAATCCATCCCAGACCAGTTCTCCATTCACGTCCCTGCGCCGGGCTTCCCTTTCTGACAGCCAAGTGGCTGCCAAAACTCCCAGCATAATGATGATGCCGTAATAACGGATAAAAAGCGGTCCAACTTGAAATCCCATGTTCTCTCCTTGAGAATTCAGGCTCTCCCGTTTCTAACGGGAAAAAGGCCGGGTTATTTTTTTGAGCGGACCTGGCGACGCACGTCCAAGATACGCTGGAAAGCAGTTACATTCGCCAGCACGGCGATGATCCAAAGACCAACCAGCGGGAGGTTAATCACCAATGAAGGGGCCAATACCAGATAGCGTTCCATGCGGGTCAATAGACCTACTTTGGTTTCGTAACCCAGAGATTGTGCCCGGGCGCGAACATACGATACCAGCACCGAGCCCGCTGCGGCGACATAGGTTAAACCGGCGAGAAACCAGTTGCCACCCAGCAGGTAATACGCCAACAATCCTGCGAAAATGACCAACTCCGAATAGCGATCTGTAACCGAGTCCACGAAAGCGCCGAAAGCGCTTGATTCCCCTCGCAGGCGAGCCATAGTGCCGTCCAAGGCATCTACTGGCCCCATCAGGAGAATCAGGATGCCTCCCAGGGTCATCATCCCCTGGCTGAGCAAGATGGCGCCAACCGTGTTGCCCACCAGGCCCAATATGGTCATCGTATTGGGCATCAGACCGAGACCGTTAAGAAACCCCGCAATGGGATCCAATATTCCCTTAAAACGCAAGCGCATCTGCTCCGTAAAGGTCAGCCGTTTTTCTTTTTTCGCTGCATGCTCCACGGATAATATCCTGCCTTTCTGCTAGAATTCAATTTCATCTTCCGGGCTCATGATCACTTCGCGCTCACGTCCGCCGCCCTGAGCTGGGCCGACCACACCCAGGTCCTCCAGCTCGTCAATCAGACGAGCGGCACGCGGATATCCAATCTTCAAGCGGCGCTGGAGCAAGGAAGCGCTAGCGCGCTGCGTGTCGCGAACAATTTCAATGGCTTTGGGAAGCAGATCATCTTTTTCCGCCAAGGCGGCTTCCTGTTCGAGCATTTCTTCCCATGGGGGATCCTCAGCCGCCTCGGCGAGACGAGATTTTTGCCAAAAGGTGATCACTTTTTCGATTTCTTGATCTGTGATCATCACACCCTGTGCACGTATCGGGTTGGCCGCTTCGGGAGGCAAGAATAGCATGTCCCCGCTGCCCAGCAAAGTTTCTGCGCCGGCTCCATCCAGGATCACGCGGGAATCCACCGAGGAGGCCACGGCGAAGGAAATGCGGGCAGGAAAGTTGGCCTTGATTAGCCCGGTGACGACATCGGTGCTGGGCCTTTGAGTGGCGACCACGAGATGGATGCCAGTGGCGCGCGCCATCTGTGCGAGCCGGACCAGGGTATGTTCGGTCTGGTCGGGGGCTGACATCATTAGATCTGCTAATTCATCCAGCATCACGACGATGTGCGGGAGAGTTTCAGCATTTCTGCGCCGTCGCATCTTACGATTATAGGTATCAATGTTCCGCGAGCGAGTCGACTCCAGCAGCTTATAGCGGAGATCCATCTCAGCGGTCGTCCAGCGCAGAACGCCCAAAATGCGTTCCAAATCGGTCTCGACTTTGCCATACAAATGAGGTAAACCGTTGAAGCGTACCAGTTCCACCATCTTCGGGTCGATCATCACCAGGCGCAGGTCTTCCGGCGTATTGTTCATTACCAGGCACGCGGTCAAGGCGGCGATGCATACGGATTTGCCTGAGCCCGTGGTTCCAGCAATGAGCAGGTGGGGCATACGCGCCAGGTCAGCGACCACAGCCTGTCCGGAGACATCCCGGCCCAAAGCAATGGTCAAGGGGGAGCCGAATTTATAAAATACCTCGGTCTCCAGGATTGGGCGCAGCCGCACAAGCGAGGATCGCGAATTTGGAACTTCCACACCAATGTATGGGCGCCCAGGAACAGGTGCCTCGATGCGCAGGCGTTCCGCTGAGAGAGCCAGGGCCAGATCGCGCGATAGGGCTGAGATTTGCGAGACACGCACCTTCTGACGGACCACTTCTTCCTCTGAGCCCGGTTTTTCTACATAACCCGGTTCCAAAGCGAACTGGGTGACAGTCGGTCCCACCCGAAAACCGATGACTTTTGCCGGAATGCCAAATTCGGCCAAGGTCTTTTCGATCAAGCCGGCAGTCAGGTTTATGTGTCTTTCATCCGGCCTGGTAGATTGTTCGTTTACCAAGAGCTCAAGGGGTGGCAAACGGTCGTCGCGTTCGGGTGGCCTGGAATTTTCCTGTTCTCTTGTCTGGACTTTGAATTTTTTACGGAATTCGGCGGGAAGGCGGGTTAATCTGCTTGTATTTGCGCCGGCTGCCGATTCAGCAGCACCACTGGGCGCGGCAGAATTCCCAATGCTCACCGCAGGGCCCAGGTCCAAGGATCCGGCTGCAGGGGATTTAGCCTCATAGTGCTGGCGGACGATTCTCGCCAGAGGGCTCAAGACGCCCAGGCCAATGACTGTAAAAACGAGAAGCACACCACTCAGAAACAAGCTCAACAACCAGGCAGGTCGAATTGCCATCCCGAAAAGTTCGACCAAGCCCCAACCAACCAGCCCGCCATCCAGACCCTGTTGGGCGCGCTGCACGGAAGCGCCGTTGGCCAGCGTCAGCAAAGCGATGGCGGCAAAGGCTGCGGTTTCCAAGGCCAGCACCCGTCCCCAACGTATCTCCAGCGGGTCACCACGCCTTTGGCGAAGCATGAGGAGCCCGGAAACCCCCATTGCCAAAACGACCAACAGACTCCCCCAGCCTAACCAACTGCGCAATACTACGATCCACCAGGTCAGCACGGCGCCGCCGGTGAGATCAAAGAAGGCCAGCAGGGTCATGAGTGACAACGCCAGGACCAGCACCCCCCCGATATCCCAGGCAAAGCGTTGAAAATTATCGATAAACCGGAATGTTCTATCCAATAGTGAAGATTGTGCGGATGGTCCCGCCTCTTGACGGCTATTACCCTGGAAATACTTCTTAGTCACTCAGACGATTCGCTCCTTCTGAAAAGGCCTTGGGGATTTCCCGCGGAAGAGGAGAATAGGAGGCAAGGTAAATGCCTACCAGAATAAGTATAGCACCAAAAATCTCTAATGCGGATGGCGTCTCCTGCAAGAGGAAGTACGCCAGAATCGTTGAGCCAACCGGTTCTCCGATGACGGCGATAGACACATAGGTGGCCGACAAATGGCCGAGGGCCCAATTATAGGAGGAATGCCCCAGGAGTTGAGGCACTACAGCCAGCAGGACAAGCCACAGATAAGTCGGGGACGGATAGCCGAAAGGGGACTGTCCAGCCAGGGACATGAGCAGCAGAAGCACCAGCGCGGCCATTCCATAGACCAGAAAGATATACGCTATGAGGGATACTTTGGCCCTCAGCCGGCGACCAATCATGATGTACCCCACGGCCATCCAGGCTGCAAATAAAGCCAGGAGATTGCCGAACAACGATTGGTCCCCGAGAAAATCCTCCAGCGGTGGGCAACTCATTCCATTCACATGCAGGACGCATGTATCGCTTATGCCCACGATGCTGCTTCCGACCAGGGCCATAACCATCCCCATTAACAAATGCCTGTTTACAGGTTCTTTCAGGAAGACCGGTGCCAGGAGTGCAACCCACAAAGGCGTGGAGGTAGATAGGACGACTGAGCTGGCAACAGTTGTGTACTCCAAGGAGGTAATAAAGGAAGCGAAATGCAGGGCGAGGAAAAAACCGGAGACAAAGGCGAGGAGCATTTCGCCGAGGGTCAAGGAGAGGAGCATTTTTCTTTGGCGAAATAATGCGATGGGGGATAGCAGCAAACTCGCCAACGAAAGCCGGTAAGCGGCGATAACCAAAGAGGGGGCATTATTCTGAGCGAAGCGGATAAAGATAGAAGAGGTAGACACTGCCAGCACGCCGAGCACGAGGATGAGGATTGGAGGGAATCCAGGGGTTGGTGTTGAGACTTTCATGATACTCTAAGCGGGGCTGGCTTGACAAAGGTCGACGCGGAGTTTACAATCTTGTAAGGCGGGTCTAGCGTTCGGCTTCAATGTGCCTGCAAAATGACAATTGTAGATTATATACGTTTTTGACCAAAGGAGTGACTTATGGCTTTCGAATTACCCTCTCTTCCGTACTCGTACGACGCGCTTGAACCTTATATTGATGCCCAGACGATGGAAATCCATTATACGAAGCATCACAATGGTTACGTTACTAATTTGAATGCGGCGCTCGAAAAACACTCGAATTTGGCTGGTAAATCCCTGGAAGAACTGGTCGGCAATCTGAATAATGTCCCTGAGGACGTTCGCACCGCGGTGCGCAACAACGGTGGCGGACATTATAATCACAGCATCTTTTGGACGGTGATGTCACCCAATGGTGGCGGCGAACCCAAGGGTGATTTGGCGAGGGCCATTTCAGATGGATTTGGCAGTTTCTCATCTTTCAAGGAGAAATTCTCCAGCGCAGCCGCGACCCGGTTCGGCAGTGGTTGGGCCTGGCTGGGCTTTAAAGGTGGCAAATTATCCGTGCTATCCATGCCCAACCAGGACGTTCCCCTGATGGAAGGCCTAATGCCGATTTTGGGGCTGGACGTTTGGGAACATGCCTATTACCTAAAATACCAGAACCGGCGAGCCGAATATATTTCGAATTGGTGGAACGTGGTCAATTGGGAAGAAGTGGCCCGCCGCTTTGACGAGGCCAAGTAATCTATGACCTATATTATTACCAGCTTATGCCTGCGTGATTCCAGCTGCGTGGATGTATGCCCGGTGGAGTGTATTGTGCCGGGTAAACCGGTTGAAAAGTGGCCCTGGTTCTATATTGATCCGGATACGTGCATTGATTGTGGCGCCTGCGTTCCGGAATGCCCCTTCGAGGCGATTTTTCCTGAAGATGAGGTACCTGTCTCGTATGAGGCTCGAGGTGGCGAAACTATCAGTATGCCTGCGGACACCCCTGGTTATGACACGGTTTATGATGGCGAGGATGAACACGGTGAGCCCGTTCACCTCGAGTATACGCGTATCCTTGAGCCCGGTGAAATAGTGGATCTGACCCGAGATAACCCGCCCAATTACCATTATTTTGGCGTCGATCACCCCGATGATGAAGGGGAGGTCGAATACGGGCCAGGATACGACGCGCTGGACATGTAAGCACGGTAATATCAGAAGGTTGCAGGCAATTCAGGACGGTGGTGATCGCTTCCAGGGCGCCACCGTCCTTTTCGTATTTATGGTCATATTTAGAATAGTGCTACAGTGCCCCCCAATGGTCTGCTTTTTGAGGTAAAATAACGCAGCTGGTATCATTTCTATACCCATACCATTACACGGGAGGTACGTTCAATGACTTACATTATCACCAGCCTCTGCCTGCGCGACTCCGGTTGCGTAGACGTATGTCCGGTAGAGTGCATCGTACCGGGTAAACCAGTCGAGGAGTGGCCCTGGTTCTACATTGATCCGGATACCTGCATTGATTGTGGGGCCTGCGTGCCGGAATGTCCCTTCGAAGCCATCTTCCCTGAAGATGAAGTGCCGACGGCTTACGAAGCTAAAGGTGGGGAATATCTCAGTATGCCGGCGGGTGCGTCAGGTTTTGACACCGTTTACGATGGTGAAGACCACCACGGCGAGGCGGTTCACCTGGATCACACTCGGGTCCTGGAAGCTGGCGAGGTCGTGGATCTCACTGCAGACATCCAGCCGAATTTCGACTACTTTACGGAGGGACCAGGTTACGACGCTCTGGATTAGGTTCGTTCCTATCAAGCAGGACCGTATCTGGGTGATAAAAATAGCCCAGCGAATTGGTGTTTCGCTGGGCTAAAATATTGCCGGTGCGAGAAATCGATAGGGCGACAGTTGGTTAATTGTTCAGTTCAAGATTGCCTGCGCCCATATCGACTGTGAAGGTGATCATGGGACCTTCACCTGATAGCAGGTAGGTGTCTGCGGATTTTTCCCAGGAACCCCTCCTATCCACGTTGGCGAGACCTCCTTGAATGGTGAGGCGAGCGGCGGTCCCCTCAGGAACGGAAATGACCACGTTGCTCAAGCCGGATTGGACGTTGACTGTGGCATCGCGCTGCAGATCGCCGGAGAAATCCAGCCGATAGTCTCCGGCTCCCCCTTTGAAGATCATGTCTCCAAAGTTGGCATTGGCCAAACCGGTCAGGGTGATTTTGGAGGCGCCGGTCTCATAGCGGAGGGTGTCCATTTGGACCTGATTGGGTTCGGAGAAGGACACCTGGGACTCGGCGGCACCATCGGAGACCCGCAGATTTTCAAGGGAAAGACCGCCCAATTCAATCCGGCCCTGGTAAGCGCCTGCGGCAACTCGCAGGTTCATAGGAGCATCGCCGAGTTCCAGGTCCCAAGTGTTCTTGACATCATCTCCAAAAGTGGGGATGCCCTCAAATCTGGACTCGTCCTGGGAAATGCGCACACTGGTGCCTTCAGTGGTAATTTGGGGTTTGAACTCCGGCACGTTGTAGGTGGCGGTCCCGGTGATGAGTTGATCGATTGCACCGGGAGATATATTGAGCCTGCCGGCGCCAAAGGCAAGTTCAACGTCCGCTACTGCGCCAGTCTCTTTCAAGAGGGGAATATTTATGTCCATGGTCTGAGTGGGGCCAGTCTTAATCTGATTGAAAGGCAGGTCGACGGTGATGCGACACGCCAAGGTGGCGAGGGCCAACAGGATCAGGGCGAGATATAAGGGTTTGCGATACATTGGAATCCTCCGCTTGCTAAGTATGTTCTATCACTCTATATACGTGATTAGCAATCCAAAGTCGCGATTTTTGGAGGCTGCAGCAAGAGTTGGTGGAGTCCTCTTCATTGACCCTTGCGGGTTGATCAGAATTAGGGCACAATTAAGTGGGGGAGACGGCTTACAACGATCCATAGTCTGTTCACCGCGCTATTCACCCCCGAAGGCTATTTAACCCAGTTTACAGGAGGCAATAATGGACGAACCGCAAAACACCCGAGGCGAAACCTCACGTGAGGATGTCCAAGAGGGGGAGGTCGCCAGAGAGTTTCGTGATCTAGGTGAAAATCTGAAGAATGTGCTGCAGAGCGCATGGGAGAGCCCGGAACGAAAAAAGTTGCAGGCGGAAATTGAGGCAGGGTTGACAGAACTGGGGACAACCATCAACAAAGCGGCCGAGGATTTCCAGAAGAGCCCAACAGGCCAACGCCTGCAATCGGAGGCTAAGGAATTTGGGGAACGAGTCCGCAGTGGTGAAGTCGAGACCAGTCTCCGGGAGCAGATCCTGAGCGTATTGCGGGAAGTGAACGCGAGGCTGAGGAAGGTTGGACAGACTGCCAGGGGGGCCGACAGTACAACTGTTGGCCAACGAAAGGGCTCCGAAGAAGACGTTGAAGAGTCTCAACCGGGAAGTTGATATGTTGAGCCAATATCTGCAAATCGATACCCGCGCCGGCGATCCAATCCCGGTTGGGGACACGACCATCCTCCCGCTGGCGAAATCGCTGCGATTTCGGTTGCCGGGGAGGTGGGGCGGGATAATTTGGAACAGACCGGCCAGCGTGGTTGTTCAAGCCGCGGACGGACAGGAATATACCCTGCCCGTGCGCGATGTCACCCGGCAGGTCCAGTTCGCCCTTATCGGGGGCGGCCTGGTGGGTGTGTTTTTCGTGTGGTTATTGACCAGGAGAAACAAATGAGTGAAGAAGTTAGCACGTCTGCATCCGCAGGGGAAGCTGCAAGATCAGCGCAAGCCATTGATGCGGTCCAGAGCACCCTGGAGCGATTTCTAGATACCGCCGATGTAAAGCACGTGTACGGTGAACCAATCCAACATGGAGACACCGTCGTGATCCCGACCGCGGAAGTTCTGACGGGCCTGGGATTTGGCGCAGGATCCGGCTCTGGCGCTGGTGGGGATGGCGAGGGCAGCGGTGGTGGAGGAGGTGGAGGAGGGCGGACCCTTTCCAGGCCGGTTGCGATTGTGGTGATCTCTCCCGATGGCGTCAGGATCCAGGAGGTGGTCGATCCGACCAAGATAGCCCTGGCGGCGATCACGGCTGGCGGTTTTATGGTGGGTATGCTGATGCGCATGATCAGCCCGAAACGCGCCATGAAAGAGCTCAAGACGGAGTAAGCTATCGTCCTGGCTGGATAGCGGCCTGAAGGACAGCCTGGCCGATAACTTGGGCCAGTTCAGGGCTATTCTCTTCTAACAGGATCACCAAAGTGAGAGGGCCGCCGTTCCAGGATGGGAGCGTCCCCGCTATATACCAAGTGACATATTGCTGGGGTCCATTTGGGGTTGCGGCGAGCACCTGCCACACCGGAAGATGTTCTGCGGTCAAGGCGTCTGCGACCTGGTTAGCTATAGTCTCTGGGAATATCTGGACCGGTTCACCCAGGGGCGGCAAGACGACCCATCCGGTCTCGGGCGTGTTGACCGCGGAAGCCAAGCGTGGAGCGGGCCGGATGCCGCCGCTGCTCAAGGATGCGGCTGCCAGAGCCATCTGCAGGGGGCTCACTGCGATGTCAGCCTGTCCGAGAAAGGCACGCGCCGGATCTCTAAACGCTACCGGGGAGGAGAGGCTGTCGGTCGGCAGGCGTAGGGCGGGAGGGGTGTAGAATCCAAGTTGATTAAACAACGCCAGGACCGACTCCTGTCCGAGGGTCTGTCCCAAGGCTAACTGGGCAGTGGGGCAGCCGTCAGCCAGCAAGGAATTCCAGATTGGCTCCTGTGGCTGGAGGGCGCAATCGAGGGTCAGGTTGTCGAGATGGTAGGTGAGGGTCTGGGGTGCAGGCGGAACCTTGTCGTCGCGCCAAGCAGCTGCGTAAAGCAGCGGAGCGATGGCCGGGCCGGGCTGGTAGCGGCCCAGGGTGGCGCGGTTCAATAAGGGTGTGTCCGGGTCTTTGACTAAAGCCGTCCAGTTCTGATCCAGCAGATTGGGATCAAAGGTTGGATGGGAAGCCATGGCCAGAATTTCTCCAGACTCTGAATTCAAAAGCACGAGAGCGCCGCGCTGTTCAGCGAGCAGGCGGTCGGCGGTCTTCTGCAAGTCGAGATCCAGGGTGAGGCGAACGTCGAGTCCGGGAGGTGGCTGGCCGTAAAGCAGGTGATGCCACCAGATCGTCAGGGCGGGGTTGCCCTGGAGACCGCGCAGATAGGGATCGAGGGAGGCTTCCAAACCGGATTGGCCGTAGACAGAGTTCGTATAGCCGGTAATCGGGCCAAGGGGATACAGGGACTGGCGGAAATATTCCCCAGATGACTTCTGAGTGGCGACAAGCGGCTCATTGCGCCGATCTAAGATTTCGCCTCTACGGACAATACGGTCTGCGATGGCACGCCGGGGGTTGTCTGTGCGCTCCAACAGGCCGGGACCGCGATAAAAAGCCCACCAACCGGCAACCAGAGCCGCGGCTGCTAATCCGCTTAACAAAAAACCACCGAGCCCGAGATAACGTGGGAGTCCCGGAACGATCTTGGATTGGGATTGGGACTGATTACTGATATGCAGCAGGAGCAACAAGGTCAGATAAGCTGTTAGCAGCGAGGAGCCGCCGTAGGACACGAATGGCAAGGTGACCCCGGTGAGAGGCAGAAGGCGGAGATTACCACCGATGATCACCACGCTTTGGCCGATGAGATAAGCAGACAAACCCGCTGCCAGAAAACGGCGAAAACTGTCGGGGGCATGGATAGCGATGTAGAGGCCACGCGTCGCCAGGATTGCCAGCGCTACGAGCAGCCCGATTGCCCCCGCCAGCCCCGTTTCCTCCGTGATTGCGGCGAAGATGAAGTCAGAATGGGGGATAGGCACCAGATTGGGATTGCCCAGCCCCGGTCCGCGTCCCAAGATAGCACCGTTGGCCACGGCCAGCAGCGATTGCACGATCTGGTAGGAGCGCCCGCTCGGGTCGAGCCAGGGATTGAACCAAGCATCTACGCGCAGGCGCACAACATCAAATAGCCTGTACCCGGCCGCGGCTGCAATACCCAGAGTGAAGGCACTGATCAGCAGAATGCTTTTCCTACCGGTGCCAATGTAGACGATGGCAGCGAACAGGAAAATAAAAATTGAAGCGGTGCCCAAGTCCCTCTGGACCAGCAACAAGAGCAAGGTCAATCCGGTCATGACCAGGGTGGGGGCCAGCAAAGGTAGCAGGCGAGTGGTAAATAAGAGGCGATCGGCAAGGTAAGCCGAAAGGTATATGACCAAGAGCAACTTTAGAGGTTCGGATGGCTGGAAGTAGATTCCGCAGCATCCTAACCACAGACGCGGATTGGCGCCCGTGAGGGGATTGGTTCCGAAGATGAGGGTCAGCCCGGTTAAAATCAGGCCGCCGGTGAGCCACAGGTATTTGAAACGTCTGAGAAATGAAAGATGATTGGGGGCGCGCAACCCCAGGATGAACACAACTGCCACCCCCAGCATCCAAAGCGCCTGGCGCAACCCGAAGGATGGAAAAATCCTCCAAATCGTCAACATCCCCCAACCGGTCAACAGCCCAGCGATTGGAAGCAGATACGGGTCGCGGTCTGGCAGGAAGCGGCCTGTCTGCCAATGCATAGCGACGAGGGCGAGCAACCAGATGATGAAGGCGACCCAATAATTCCACTCGAATTCTACCGCCCACGAGCGGGCGCGGGCGGCAGGCGCCAGGGTAAGGGTTAGCGTATAAAGCCCCAGGAACACAGCAGCCAGGCTGAGCAGGCGGCCTTGAATGTGGTCTCTCGTGGCGGGGGATGAGTTAAACAAGGGAAAAAGCTGGTGGGATAGAAGCTGCCCGGTGAATTGAAAGGGGTGCAGTTGTTCTAAAGACCGTCTTATTGCGGTTCCAAGTACTTCTCGACAAGTAAGTTCAGACGGCGCCGCGTTTCAGGCGGGATGGCCCCAGGGCTTGTGATCAGGGCATCTGCCAGTGCCCGGGAACACTCACAGGGACGTTCAGGCGTGAGCCGTTTTACGAGATTGTGAATCGCCTGGCTGGCAAGTTCGGTGTTGCGCCTGAGGATTTCGATGACTCTTTCAACGGTGACCGGTTGCTCAGTGATGTGCCAGACATCATAATCGGTGACGTGCGCCATAACCGTATAGCAGATTTCGGCCTCGCGAGCCAAAAATGCCTCGGGCGAGGTGGTCATGCCGATGAGGGACATGCCCCAGGCCCGGAAAGCGTTCGATTCGGACCTGGTTGAGAAACGCGGGCCCTCAATCGTGATAAAGTCCCCGCCGCGGTGGACGGTGGCTCCCGTAGCCTCTACCGAGTGGTAAACCTCGGCCGATAAATGAGGGCAGAAGGGATCGGCTATACTGATATGAGCTACCAAACCGGTCTCGAAAAAGGTGCGGGCGCGGTCCCGGGTGAAGTCAAACAACTGGGTGGGTATGACAATTTCCCCAGGTCTAAAATCCTCACGCAATGAACCACAAGCGCTGATACTGACGATGCGCTCCACCCCCAAGGATTTTAGCGCATAGATATTGGCGCGGAAATTGATCTCTGAGGGCGAAATGTGGTGGCCGATCCCGTGCCGGGCCAGGAAAGCAATCGGGTGGCCTTCCAGGGTGCCGACCATGATGGGAGCGCTGGGCGTACCGAAGGGAGTGACGATATCATGTTCTCGGGTATCTTGCAGACCTGGCATTTCGTAGAGGCCTGAACCGCCAATTATGGCCAGGGTAGGAGCTTCGTTCATGAACT
The DNA here is from genome assembly GCA_035643335.1 of Anaerolineales bacterium. Classification (GTDB taxonomy): domain Bacteria; phylum Chloroflexota; class Anaerolineae; order Anaerolineales; family UBA4823; genus DASQQR01. The sequence goes on along the minus strand of DASQQR010000066.1, from coordinate 5,862 downwards.
TATCTCCAAAACGAATCTTAGAGCCAATCCGAAAATTCGGAGGGGTGGGGGTTTGTGGCGGCGCTCTGCGCCGCCACAAACCCCCACCCCTTCATTTTTCGGATAGATACTTAGTGGTGTCATCTCGAAAACCTGGGACATGAGCGTGCCAGGTAGAGCGGGCCTGCCTGGCGAGTCCATATTTCCCTGGATTATAAGCTGGAGTCTACCTGTGAGGAGGCCTCTGTTCCGATCCCTATTGTGAGGGCCACTTGCCCGCAGCGCAGCTCGTCCCCGCTTGTAATGACCAGGGGTTGAGAGACAGGCTCGTCGTTGAGGAATGTTCCGTTTCTGGAATTCAAATCTTCCACCCACCATTGCCCGTGGTGGAAGGACAAGCGGGCATGCACTGCAGAGACAGTGTTGTCTTCCAGGGCAAGATCGCTGGTCGGTGCGCGACCGATGGAGACGTCGGGGATCGTGAAATGCAGGGTCTCCAAATCAGCGCCGGCGCGGCGAAGCAGAGTAAGCGCGGGAGCCTGGCGGGATGATAGAACCTCACCTTGACGTTTTAGATCCCGCCAAAGCGTCAAGAGCGCCCAACCCAGGAAAGTGTACAGGGCACCGACCAACAACAGGCGGAGCAGGAGCAGGACCGTACCGCTCATTTGCCGCGATCGCCTCAATCCTCGCCTGGAAAGGGTACCAGCGGATGGGTGGCACCCTGGGTGTCCCCGGAGGCGGTGGGAGCGTCCTGGCCAAAAACCAGGGGCACGCCAGCAAGTGAGATCACATCGCCTGGCTGGAGGGTAATCTTATTAATCCGGTCTCCGTTTACAAATGTGCCCCCAGTTGAGTCCAGGTCGAAGATCACATAGCGATTATTGATCGCCCGGAGCTGGGCGTGGATGCGAGAGACGCGGGGATCATCGATCATGAGATGGTTATCTACCCTCCTGCCGATATTAATCACTGCGTACTTAAGTGGAAAGATCTTCGTTCCGTCCACAATCAAGAATGCATTCAGGGGAATGTCCGCCTGGCTGCCATTTTGCGCGGATGGGTCTTCGACAAGGGTCCTGGTTGTGTCGACCTCCAGGGGTGTAAGGCGAGCTTCGATTTTCGTTCGCCCCGGCGGCAAATCAGGATCAGCAGTGACTTTAATGACCGGCGCAGTGGGAAAATTCAGTCCGGCCCGCAAGCCCGCCTGTTGGATTATGCCAGCCAATTCTCGCAGGACAGATTGGTTCTCCAATAATAAGGAGGCGTCAGCTGGATTGACTCTTAGAAAATACAGGTTGGGCACCAGAAAGCCAGCCCCTGCCTGAGACTGGATTCCAGCTTCCATGGCTGCCATCAACCGGGCGGCCAGATCCTTGTGCACTTCGCCACGGAAGAGGCGATCGGAACTACCCTCAATGAGAGACTGAAGGAGGTATTCTAGTTGAGCAAGTCTGCTATCCCAGGAACTCATAGCTGCCCGGCAATTATAAGAGCAGGTCCAGTATTCACGCAAGTGCGGATCTGGGCTCTCTGGGATTTGGCGTGGTAGGGATTAGGCGTGGGGGGTGGTGACGGGCTCCGCCCGTCACCACCCCCCACGCCTGCCTCTTTCACGGCAATTCCCAATGACCCCAGATCTGTTCGCTGGATTTGGTATACTAATAATGATGAATGAACAGCCAGAAGCTGGATACCGGGAAGTTGAACATACTGCTGACTGGCAATTAGAAGTATGGGCCCCGGACTTGCCTCTCTTATTTGAGCAGGCCGCGCTGGGTATGTACGCATTGTCAGGCACCCGGCTGGCACTGGAGCCTCGCTTGGAACGAAAAATAGAATTACAGGACCGCGATCACGAGGGTTTATTAGTAGCTTTTCTGTCGGAATTGCTCTATCTCGGTGAGTCACAAGGCCTAGGCTTTGATGAATTTGAGCTCCAAATCAACGGCGAACGACTAACTGCACGGGCGAAGGGAGCGCGAATCGAGTCCCAGTCCAAAGAGATCAAAGCGGTCACTTATCACAACCTGGAGATCAGAGAGGCAACACGGGGGCTAGAAGTCAACATCGTTTTTGACGTTTAAGGGTGGAGGACAGTTTTAACAATTTAATCTATAATTTGTGGCTGTCCGCGATTGAACGGAGGAATGGCCATGGTAAGCATACAAGATATGAGGCAAATTAATGAATATGAGTGGGAGATCCCGAAGTCTTTCCGCTCGGATATGCGCGTCCCGGTGCGCATCTTTGCCACCCGGAAGCTGCTCGAAGCCATTATGGATGATAAATCGCTCGAACAAGCGGTAAACACGGCGACGCTGCCGGGCCTGGTAGGGAGTGTCCTGGTCATGCCCGACATGCACCAGGGATACGGCTTTCCAATAGGCGGTGTGGCAGCTACCAAGCTGCCCGATGGGGTCATCTCCCCTGGGGCGATTGGATATGATATCAATTGCGGCGTGCGCCTGCTGTGCTCGCGGATCGACTATGAAGAGGCGGTTGGCTATCTTGACGACCTGGCCGCAGCTCTATATGACAACTGCCCGAGCGGGGTTGGCACCAAGGGGCATTTGCGGCTGAGCGAAAAAGAGCTGGATCAGGTGTGCCGAGAGGGTGCGCGGTGGGCTCTTAAGCAAGGCTATGCGACCGAAAATGACCTGCGCCGTACCGAGGAGAGCGGTTTTATTGAAGGGGCAGATCCGGGCAAAGTGAGCAAACGGGCGAAGGACCGCGGGCGCCCCCAGGTGGGAACTCTGGGAGCGGGCAACCATTTCATTGAAATTGAAAGGGTGGATCAAGTCTTCGCCCCGGATGCGGCTCAGGCGATGGGATTACAGGAGGGCAAGCTGACTTTGCTGATTCACTGCGGTTCACGTGGCTTCGGGCACCAGATCTGCACCGATTACGTCAAAGATTTCCAGGGAGCAGTAAAGCGCTATGGTATCCGGCTGCCGGACAGAGAATTGGTGTGTGCCCCCCTAAATACACCCGAGGGACAGGATTATCTGGCCGCAATGCGCTGTGCAGCCAATTACGCTTTTGCCAACCGCCAGACGCTGGCCTATTTCGCTCGCAAAGCATTCGAAGAAGTGCTGGCCGGAAAGGTGCACGATTGGCACCTACACCAGGTGTATGACATCGCCCACAACATGGGAAAAATCGAGCAGCATGCCGTGAACGGCGAGCAGCTCGAAGTTTGTGTGCATCGCAAAGGCGCCACACGCGCCTTTGGGCCCGGTTTTGAGGGTTTGCCCGAAGAATATCGCTCGATTGGGCAGCCGGTCCTGGTTCCGGGCAGCATGGGCACGGCTTCCTGGGTGCTGGTCGGCACCGAGGGCAGTATGAAGCGCTCATTTGGTTCAACCTGTCATGGGGCCGGACGCACGATGAGCCGGAGCCAGGCCAAACGGCAAGTTTGGGGTGAAGACCTTCGCAAGGAGTTAGAGGCCAGCGGGGTGCGGGTGCGGGCTGGTTCTATGCCGGGCCTGGCGGAAGAGGCGCCGGTGGCCTATAAGGATGTGGATGAGGTGGTCGAAACTGTTGCGGGGGCTGGGATCGCGCGCAAGGTTGCTCGCCTGGTTCCGGTCGCGGTGATTAAAGGATGAGATTAGTGAGCGAGGATCTGAGACAAGAATAGCTTGGTGCGATCTTCCTGGGGGTTGTGGAAAATGTCATCGGGTGTACCACTTTCCACGATGAGCCCTTCGTCGAAAAAGAACATCCGGTCGGCGACGGCGCGGGCAAAGCCCATCTCGTGGGTTACAACCAACATGGTCATCCCGCTGGTGGCCAGTCCGGTCATCACGTCGAGCACCTCCTTGATCATCTCCGGGTCTAAGGCAGAGGTGGGCTCATCGAAGAGCATGATTTTGGGCTGCATTGCCAGGGCCCGGGCGATAGCGACACGTTGTTGTTGACCACCGGAAAGTTGGCCGGGAAATTTCTCGGCCTGTTCCGGGATGCCCACGCGTTCGAGCAGTTGGACGGCGACCTCTTCGGCTTTTTCTTTGGGCCATTTGCGTACCCAAATAGGGGCCAGGGTGATATTTTGGAGAACTGTCAGGTGGGGAAACAGGTTGAAGGACTGGAAGACCATCCCGATTTCCTGGCGAACCTTCTCAATATTACGCACATCATGAGACAATTCGATGCCATCGACGACGATGGTGCCGCGCTGGTGCTCTTCCAGGCGGTTGAGGGTACGGATGAATGTAGATTTACCCGACCCCGATGGCCCGAATATGACGATGACCTCGCCCTTATTGACTTCCATGCTGATCCCTCTGAGGGCATGGAAATTGCCGTACCATTTGTGTACATTCTGGCACATGATAATTCTGCTTCCATTTTGATCGCTCATGATGGTCTCCCAAATTAATTATCGTTCACCCACGCCGAGAGATTTCTCCAATTGAAGACTGGCGTAAGACATAAAGTAGCTGAAAACCCAAAATATGGCCGCGATGAAGAGATACACTTCCATCTGCAACCTGACGAACTGGGGGTCTAAATTCAGGATGGCGTTGCCAATCCCGAGCAAATCGTTAATGCCCACAATCACCACCAGGGTTGTGTCTTTGAAGAGCGAGATGAACTGCCCCACAATGGCCGGGATGACCAATCTTAATGCCTGGGGGAGGACAATAAATGAAGTTATCTGAAAATTGTTCAGTCCAAGTGCCTTGGCAGCTTCCACCTGGCCCTCTGGGATGGCCTGCAATCCGCCGCGCACGTTTTCGGCTGTATAGGCAGCGCTAAACAAGACCATAGCGGTCAGGGCCCGGAGAAGGCGGTCGATCCTCGCCTCTGGAGGCAGGAAGAGCGTCAGCATGACCGAAAACATAAACAAAAGGGTGACCAGCGGGACGCCGCGCACCGCCTCGATAAAGACAATTGAAAACATCTTGACCACTGGTAAAGACGACCTGCGGCCCAGGGCGAGCAACACACCAATGGGAAAAGAAAGGACGATGCCACCAACCGCAAGCAGAAGCGTAACCATTAACCCACCCCAGGCAGTGGTTGCCACATCGGGCAGCGCGGGGACGCCACTCACTCCAGGCAGTAGCACCAGGGTGATCAGCACGGAGGCGATGAGCCACAATGCAACCACGTGACCGCCTTTCACTATCTGCAGCCGGCCAATTCGATAACCAAGGTAGATCAGAAATGTGCTGGCCAGGAAGGCCCCTCGCACCGAAAGGGTGATACTAGAGGCCTCCAGGGGCACCAGGGCAAGTACACCGAGCAGCACTCCCAGGAATATAGCAAAGGCCCTTATGTATCTCTTCCAGACGCCCCAACTCATGCCAATGAGGAAAGCGCCGATGAGCATGCTGGCGCCCGGTCGCCAAAGTTGACCGCGAGGGTATTGGCCCACCAGGAAGAGCAGTGGGGACACGAGCACCGGACGCCAGTCGGCGGTGAAGAAGATCCAGCGGATGATGGTGACCAAGGCGAAGTATAGAATGGTGAGAGACAGAATCGTGAGCAGCGCGTTGAACCAATCGCCGAACAGATGCCTGCGGATCCAGTCGAAGGGACCAGGGGGTGCGGGAGGTGCAACGGTCTCAGTAGTGGTGGCCATGACTATCGCTCTACGAATTGAACCTGGCGGTTATAGACGTTCAAGATGAGCGAGGTCAGCAAACTGATCGCCAGGTAGGTGGCCATTACCATCAGGAAGACGGGAACCGCCCTACCAGCCTGGTTGATGGTGACTTTGCCGACGGCGAAGAGTTCCTGATAGCCAATGTAAACCGCCAGACTGGAGTTTTTGGTCAGATTCAGGTATTGGCTGATCAACGGCGGAATAATAACGCGCAGTGCTTGAGGGATGACAATCAACATTAAAACCTGATTGTTGCGCAGCCCCATCGC